>NZ_JAAOHT010000084.1:0-15398 GCF_011440255.1 Haloarcula sp. JP-Z28
CCGGGATGGTCTCCGAGCGGAGACCATCCCTGAAGAAGTTCAATTAGCCCTTGCTGAGGGTGCATATACCCCCGATTGGTCGCCTGCTACGAGACAGTGGCGAAATTCATTGGGGCTAAACACGTACAATCTCGTTAAACCAGCCGTACAAATCGCATGATAGCATATATTTACTTATTAGACATTGAGCAGGAATCAATCTGTACTACTGACTAGTTGGTTATTAGAGTATGTGAATAGTGAGAAGTTGGTGACTCTGCTCTATTGACTCAATGGAAATGCTGCTATCCCTGGAGAGCGCTCGGCTGGAATCGGCATTTCTGTGAGATCGTTTTAATGTTTGCCCTCACCAACATTGAATCGCTGTAACCGTAACTCAGCATCTATTCGACGCAGTAGTCTAACTACAGTTCGGTATCAAGTGGGTCTTCAACTATCCCATCACGGCTTCCAGTGTATCCGTTGCAATAAGCAATCCAACCACCTCGCCGTCCTGGATGACGAGCGCTAATTCTTGCCCCTAGGCCTGAAACTGGTCGGAGGCATCGCTCACAGTTGTATCCGCTGATAGTGTCATCGGTGGGGCCGCAACTTCTTCGAAGGTTACGGTGCCTTCTCGAAGCCCACCGATATTATCGACCAGAAGACAATGCGAAAAAAACATCATGACGCAGTCGCCGTGAGAAACCAAGGCATATGAATTGTCGGCTAGATCTGCTTGAACCCAGCGAGACACCGTCACGGAGTTGTCTAATGCTTACAAAAAGAGCGATCGCCACCGACAATCACAGAGGAAACAGTAACCACAGGGGCTATCTAAAAAGACGACCAGCACGCCACTCCCACAGTGACTCAACTGATATCCAAACCAATATCCAGAGGACGGTCAGGCCCACCACAAGAGCTGTAGTTGAGAGCACCCCGAACGGTTCTACCGTTCTGAATAGGAGGGGTGTGAAAATGAGGATCAGGACTGCAACGGATCCCAATCCGGCGAGTGCACATACAAAGTGCTCAATCCGTGAAGGGGTGGATAGCTGATTGCTAGCTGGTCTTGTCTCTTGACTGACCGAGGACGGTTTGCTCATGCATACCACCTTCTGAATAAACATATGTGATTGTCATATAAAAAACTTGGTAAATGTTCACACATTCTGAGCATTCCTCCGCTTTCAGGCCTGTCTCTTACCCACAAGTCCTAATCGATGAGTTGACGAACCAAGACTGGTAGATGGGACGCCGCTCACGGAGTTGGAAGGCAGAACTCGATGAGGATGGACAGCCGTGTGACATGGATGTTTCCGGATAGATTCGAGCAGAGTTTCGGTCAGCTGAGTTTGGAGACAAGCGCCTGACTGACCGATTGGTTCAACTTGGGGATGAACTTGGCAGCCAGGCTCCTCAAAGCGCACCGTCAATCATCTCCTTCGCCGGAAAACCAGGGACCTGCTGGACGAACTCCAGACAGTCGTGTTACCTGCGTTCGAGTTCAATCGGTCCGGCGATCTAGTCTACGATGACGAAGAACTGCTAACCCTGGAGGCCTGTCTCGGAGTGACAGGCACCGCCGCCAACGGCGGTGCCGAGACCTATGGTGATTTCGTCAATCCCGATCCCGACTTGGACGATCCATTCTACGAGGACGGCCCGAGCGGTGAAACGCTGCTGGAAGCGATCAAGGACCTCTCTCCGACGGACATCACCGAGATGGTCAACCAGGGCGCGGCCCGCGTCTTGACGCGGGCCAAGCCCCGGATGGAATTCGAGACACCAGTTATGCTGTCGATCGACGTGACCTACGTCGCTTTCTACGGGGATCGCGAGGAACTGATCCGGGTGCAAGGAGCCCCTGACGACAAATCCTACGACTGGTGTCACAAGTTCGCGACCGCGAACGTTGTCGGGGACAACGTTCACTTCGCGGCCGCGATGCTTCCGGTTGGGAACGCCGACTACCACGATCCCGACGCCTACTCTGGAGAGGACAAATCCTATCGAGTCGGCGACGTCGTTCGCCGACTCGTCGATCACGTCACCGAGGAGTGCCGGATCAATGTTCGCCGACTCTACGGCGATGCAGAATTCTACGCCACCGACGTCTTCACCTCTCTCGAATGGCGAGACATCCGGTACGTGATCCCGGCCCCGCGCGATGACCGCGTCAAGCGGTTCATCGCGCGCATGGACGAGGACGTAGATGGGAACAAGCAAGTGACGGTCAAAGACGACCATGCTGTTCACGGTCCAGTCAAACACGACGTCAGTAATACACGGGCTGAGACGACGCTCGTCGGCCTTCCTCCCGACGAGGATCACGACGAAGTCCAGACGTTTGCGACGAATCTCGTCCTCGACGACGAGATTCGTCTCGATCGGCGCTGGACTAAGAAACAGATCACTCGGTACAGACGCCGAGGTGGGATCGAAACGGCTTACAGTAAAATCAAGGAATTCGCGCCGTGGACGACGTCGACGGACTTCTCGGTTCGACTGTTTCACTTCGGCTTCGCGGTCCTGCTGTACGATCTGTGGTTGCTGGTGGACTTTCTGGTCCAGACATTGATCGATGTCGTGGAGTTTCGCACGAAACCGCGGGTGACGGCCCCGCGGTTTCGTGCATTCCTTCGCCGGGAGGTGAGCGCATTGCTGTAAATCCCGGTCCGTGGTAGCCCTTCGTGAGAGGCATCACTGTCAAAGTCGACTGATTTGCCCGGTCTCTCCTGTCCGACCGCTACTCACCACCACTGAGTAGCGGTCGTAACTTCTTGGTCAGCTGGTACACTGGCCCGACTTCCACCGAGAGAGGTGGTTCTCGTGCACGGATTCGGCGGCATTCGCAGCGCCACCATGCGGATTCCGTATAGCGAAACACAGTTTAAAGAAATATTTGCCAAGCCACCGTAGAGCCATAAGTCTGGCTTGGGTCTGCTGTGGCAACAGAACTATCAGTAATCAATGTGTTTAGCTCAGTATGCCGAAATCGGCTGATTCAGATTTAGAACCCGGAAAGCACGAGGGTTCCCCCGGGATTGAGCGGACGAAGCCGTGGCACTCCGCCGACGACGTCCCTTGGACGCTACTCACAGAAGACCAGCTCGCCGACGCCTACGAGGCTGTGGTCGTCCCGGCGCTGCGGCGGGACGGGTACGACCCCGAAACCGACAGGCCATCCTACGAGTGGCTCTCGAACAACGGCTTCCGCGGGCTCACGTACGCGCTGAAAGAGTACCACGACACGACCTTCGGCGAGTTCTGGGAGAACACACTCGAGTACGACACTGAATCCAGCGGCTACGACTGGGATATCGAACACGACGAGACACGCGAGTCGTTTCAGGAGTATCTCGACGCCAAGCAAGTGGCGGCGGACGACTGGACGGACAGCACCCGCGACACCATCCGCTATCGGCTCGCACGGTATGCTCGCTCCTACCGGGAACGCCACGGCACTGACGATCTTCTCTCGCCCGTCGACGCCGACAGCGACATTACCGAGACCGAAGCTGTCGACCGCTGCCGGGAGACCTTCGCCTACATGTCGAATGAGTACGCTGAGTCCACGATTGCACGCGTCCATGATGCAATCCGAACATGGTATGGCTGGCTCGTCGAACGGCGTGTGGCGACGGTCAACCCCACCAACGGCGCGGAGGATTGGTTCTCGTGGTCCCGCTCCTCGGACACCGACCCTGTCGCCCTCAACGCCGACCACGTCCGGGCGATGTTCGACGCTGCGCTGACCAGCCGCGACCGGATGCTCGTCGTTGCACTCGCTGGCTGGGGACTGCGTGCCGGCGAGGTTGCAGCGCTGCACCAGGACCAGCTGTATCTCGACGCCGACGAACCCTATATCCAATTCGATGAGCGAAAAAACGGCCCGGGAACCGTTGCCATCGTCTTCGGCGACGACGTTGCCCGCCGGCACGTATCCCGGGTTGATGGCTACCTGTTCCCGTCCGAGCGCTCGAAAACCGGCCACGTCGACGGTACGACCATCGCCGGGTGGTTCCACGATCTCGCCGACAAGGCTGACGTTCCCGAGGAGATCGACGGCGTCGCCCGGAAGCCACACATGGGCCGGCGGTTCTGGTACGACGCGTATTCGCGCACGACTGAGGACCTCCTGACGCACGTGCAAGATATCGCCGACGAACAGGGCAGTGCGAGCGCGAAGGTGGTGTTTGAGGACTATCTGACCGACGAACGGAAGCGGGAGCTACGGCGGGAGTTCATGCGAGAAAAACTGAGCGCGGCGTTTACGACCGAATAGATCCGAGTGAACGGTAAACTCTGGTTCATACCGATTCAGAAGGTGACAGGACTTAATTTCGACTAGCCGACCTGTGGCTTTGCGTACATCGCTAAAGAGATAGTCGCCAGGTCGAGACCAGAAGGTGTCTAAGTCCCCCAATAGAACCCTTCTGTCTGGGTCTACTATACTGCCATCACTGTCCTTGGCGAGGTATCTCTAATGATAATTACTGTCCGGAGTGCAATTCGCCGCTGTTCGCTTCTCCGTAATCAAGTTTGAACGGAGTAGAGAAGAGGTAATAGAACTGTTGTCACACCCAAGCTGAAGCGGTCGGTACAGGTAACACACTTCGTATAGGATAAACTCGCCGGTCATTCTGTGAGGCCGGTAGTAGTGACTCCGGGTTGGGTTCACCCACTCCGGATTTGACTGCTGCACGCCGGGCACTGGTACTGTTCGCCATCGGCTGTCAGCCGGGCTTTGGTCCCGCTCCAGCCACAGACAGGACACAGAACTGTCTCAGACTCAACCATACATTTTATACTAGATGTTGGCTGGATAAAATGGTGGTGTTGAGAGTCAGCACACAACTGCTGGGTTCAGAGCCGCTCAACAGCCAGAGTGTACGGCGCGTCGGGGTGATCCGGACAGTCTCTGATCTCTGTCTCGACAGTGGCTTGCTCGCCGACCGTATCAACGTTCGCGATTGGAGTATTACAGACGGTACACGTTATCAGCGCCCGCATTCCCCCAGGTTGGTCTGTATCACTTGTTCCGAACATACCTGCTATTGGTGACTCTTGGATATCAAATTGCGTCAGACACTACGCTTGCTGTGAGTCGTTGGAGCGATCGATCTTCGAGAGTTGACAACGACTATCACGGACAGTCTCAGTGACCTCTTGATAGAGCTATCAATATGATTATTGTATTACTTGTGGGGATATTTGCATTACCGATACAGATCTCGCCGTCAAGATCATGAGCCACTTTCGAGCCGTCTCAAGAATCGTCTGTTAGTACCTCGTGACTGTTTAGGTGGTAACCGTTCAGGCGTGACAGCCACTCAAGCACCTCAATGAGTCGTGTAGAAAGGGTGGGGTGGTGGGGGTGGAATACAGGCACCAAAGTTGGATTCAGGGTGGTGCCTGTGATAGAATCTTCGGCGCTGCTGATATCAGTCTTCTGAATAATTGCAGAGACAAGGTGGTTGCCCTCTTGGGTAGTTAAGTACAATCTATTTGTACATTGAACGTAACAAATTTGCACGTATGCAGACGGTCCTTGCAAGCACGCTCTCCAATATGCGAGTAATGAGTACCGACGGCCAAGAACTCGGAACCCTACATAACGTCACGTTCCACACAGCCGGTGGTAGTCTCAATCAACTCGTTATCGAAACCGACGCACAGAACCTCTTCGGAAAACAGCAAGACGGCGACGGCTATGTGCGACTTCCAGCGGAACTGATCGAATCACTGCGTGACCATCTAATCATCCGGCCGCCTGATGAGTACCTTGGATAACATCGGTGCCATACAGTCAGAGCCGGGCTCCGTCAACACAAAGACCAGTCACAAGACCGTTACCCATCGAACTACTGAAAAGAGTATGAAGACGCTATAGAAGTGGTGTATAGGGTGCTGAATACCGCCAAAGAAACGAGTGGTACAACCTCGTACGCGGTAGTTATGCTACCCGCCGGCCGAAGATTCATGAAATGACCGGCCTGACCGGAACTCGGTCAGCTCAGCAATCCGGTCTTCGAGCTCTTCGATTTCGCTGCGGAGTTCGTCAGCTTCGTCGCCCTCGGTTGCCTCAAGTTGGTCTTTCAGCCCTTGCAGGCGCGTCTCTTTTTTTTGCTCGTCCACATCGGCTTTGCGAACGTACTCGCTCGGTTCAATGTCGTACACGTCGGACTCGGACAGTTCTGTCACCTCGAGTGCTTCATCAACCTTGCTGGAATCAACCGTCGTCAACCGTTCGCGTTCGATGCCGGCGGATTCGAAGGCGTTCAACACCAGTTCGGCATCTTTGAGCGACCGGTTCCGACGCGTGGTCCGCTGAATGGACCCAAACTGTCCAGAGACTGGCTGGTCGTGATGCAGGCGGTCAAGCAAGACACTGCGAACGTCTTTCCTGAGGTCATTTGCATTGCGCTGGACGTCCGAGAGCAGGGTGTAGATATTCACCAGCGCGGGCGTGTCGACGGCTTCCAGCGAACCTATGTCGTGGCGCTCAAGCGCGTCAATCAGCAGTAATGCGTCTGCATATACGTCTAAATCTGGTTCCTCACGCTCGGTTTCATCAGGTTCCTCACTCCCACTTTGTGCTTCTACTAGCGGCGACCCCGTGGACTGTTCGCTTTCGGTCAGTGTCCCGGCCCGGTCGTCCACCTCGAAGCGTGGATGCAGAGATAACACAGTTGCGTACGGTTCTGCGTCCGGCGGCAAGCGGTCAACATCGAATTTTCCCTGGGATTCGCTCACGCGCTCGTATAGCGTCTCAAATTGGTCTTTCTGGAGGGGAATCGTCTCGTCGTCGTCTCGGTACTGAATCAGCACTCGGTGTTCCTGCACATCCTCAATGGCGAAGGCTTTGCGTGACAGCGGGGTAACAAGGGTTGCATTAGACTGGAGTGCGTCAATGTTGTCACGGAGATTGTTCCATGTTGGTCCGAATGTCATGTCTAGGAGTATGTGATGACCGGAGAAAACAACAGGGAACGTGGCTCACTATATTGCTCACCGAACTACAGAACAACTTCCAGCGGAGGTACTCAAAAAGAGGCTACACTGGCGCAACGACGTCTTCACACGTCGGACACTCCGCCCAGATGCCTTCTGTCCCATCGTCTCGCTCGTATTCAACCAGAATCCATGCAGTCGTGATGCGCTCGTCACAGGCTGGGCACCGACCAAGACGTTGGGTGTCGTCGGACATGGAAAGGGGATGGAAGGAGCGTGTGACAGTGTTCCCTCCGTGCAGAACTCGACCGACATCGAGGATAAGTGTTTGCCAGATTTCAGAATGAATGTACATACTGGAACTGTACGTCACACTGCATCTCTGGTGCTGGTGCTGCTGTCACCAGTGAGGGACAGTGCCTCTCAGGACCGGTATCGTTAGTTGTCCAAACAATCAGCACACCGGCTAGCACCGGGGGGCGATGGTTCCCCACACTCTAAACACGCATCAACTGCGGCATGGTTCCCCGAACCCAACTCAAGGTACTGTTTGACCGCTTCCCATACCAACTGAATCATATCTAGAATACCGCTTTCAAGGCGTATAAATCCACTAATCGAGGGATTAGTTATAGCGCTATGGAGTACTATGTATCATGACTGCTCCTGTGAGCCCAGCTGTGGAATAGTCGGTTGCTGGTCAGTCTGTGTGTCGCTGTCGTGGCTCTTACAACAGTTCTCAGAGGCAGTGGCCGGTCTAGGAGGAGCGGTTCGGTGACTGGAGCGCGACGGCGACAGTCGCGAAAGCGCGAATCGGAAGCAGGGACTGCTGGAACGGAGCAACCGGTATGAGAATCGTCGCCCGGAGTCTCCAACGAGATCGCTGGACCAGCGTAGACACAGACCATAGACTCAAATGCTGCTGGATACGTACACTGCGTACGATATGACGATGGACATCCCGCCTCAACTACGGTGTTTGTTTGCTGGCACTGTCGAAGAACGCAACGACTCCTATGTGATTGAAGTGCCCAAACAGGAACTACAGACCGGTACTCTGCAGGCCGGTGCAATGTATCGCGTTGCGCTGCTTTCGCGTCCGACTGACACTGAGTCTCAACAGAGTGAGACAGAGCCGCAGAGAAAGCGTAGGTCACAAGGGATACAGACGCCGCCGGTTGCGGAAGGCGAACAGCGCACTGTCGACATCGAGGACCTCGGCGACCAAGGTGACGGACTCGCACGTGTTGAGCGAGGGTTCGTAGTGATTGTTCCCGACACCGAGGTTGGAGAGCGCATTACTGTGGAGATTACCGATGTTAGAGAAAACGTCGCCTTCGCTGAGGTTGTTGCACGGGGCAGTTCCTCTGAGTAAGCTGTCTCGGATCTATTCCTCGTTGGCGTAGACGAGCTGCAGTGCTTCACGAAGGTGATAGCGCACCTCGTCATCATCCGTCTGGTGGTGAGCGTGCCGGATGTGCTTTTCAACGGGGTTGTCGGTTTCAGTTTCGACGCTTTCTGGAGGCACATATCCGTATTTTATTGTAATTTAATATATCTGTTGGTTATTTGCTAGATATTGATGTACCACCCGTAATTAATTGGCTTGTTATCGGTGCGCAACCAATACCAGTCTGTCTACTGTACCTGAGATGCAAATTGATTGTTTGAAGAATGTCAAGTAGCGGTCCCAACAACATACCGGTCATCAGATGAGATGCTCTATGGATTCGCCGTCCCGAGCTAATTCGGACTGCTCAGGCGAGGCGTCCGTAGCACGTGTGGAGAACGACTCCGGTGAGACAGCCTGTTGCATTGCCTTGAGCTTCGACCGAAGTTGGCCGCTCATCGAGCGCACCAGCTCATCGTCTGGCCAGGAATGCACTTCGAGCCCATCGAAGCGTGTTGCGACCTGCTGGACCGTGTTCAATTGTTCGGGGTCGTACTCCACCCGGTGTTGTTGTTCCGCGTTGCGCCTGTGACGAGTACAGTGTTTCTGTCTTCGTTACAACAACAGGGGTCAATTCGGCAGGCTGCACACCCTCTCAAACCGAGCACTTCTCTAACCCAGTGTGATTGATTGAGACTCCGAAAAGACCACTTCATAGTGAGAGTATTACTCGGGTAGTGACTCAGTACACTGGTCCTGATGAGCTTGGGTCGACCAAGACAGCAATCATGCAGGCGACGTATAAAGCGCTGAGTAAGCACGGGTACGACAACCTCACCATTCAGGATATCGCCGACGAGTTTGAACGGAGTCGGACACTACTCTACTATCATTACGATGGCCGTGATGACCTACTGGTTGACTTTCTTGAATTCGTCCTACATGACTTCCTTGAGCAACTACCGGATGGTGAAGGATCAGCACGGAAAGAACTTGAAACACTTGTTGAGACGCTTCTCCCGACAACGCTGGATGAAGACGTGTATCAAGTCCAACTCGCCATGTTTGAACTTCGCGTAAACGGACCGCACAACGAAGCAGCACGTGAGCAGTACCTACAGGTCGACAGAGAAATCAAGGAGACACTTGAGACGATTTTCCAACGTGGCGTTGACTCCGGTGAGTTTACTGACATTGACCCCGCTCTTGAAGCAGAGCTGTTCTTGTCGATCTTGACCGGTACTCGTACCCGCCGGCTCACCGTATACAAGCCCGACCAATCCATCGCCGAACTGCGAGCTGCAATTAACACGCAGATTGAGCGAATCACGACAGACGCAAACTAACTCGAAATATGTTGTTCTTCGCCTGACCAGGGTACATTCTTCTTGATACCACCGCCAGCAACTGAGCTCAATTGCTATACCGGCGCGCAGGATCTGTATCTCCCTCAAAATCACTGGTATACGCTCTAAGCGGCCAGATAATCTGTTGCTGAGATCGACCAGAAAGTATTTGACAAAATATTCAATATATAAAGGTATGTACGAGATGGAGGAGACTGTCGCACTAGTTACCGGCGCTGCATCTGGCATCGGTCGAGAAACGGCAACGCGCTTCGCTGAAGAGGGGGCATCTGTTGTTGTCGCTGACATCGATACGGACGGCGGTGCTGAAACAGTCACACAGATCGAGGATCGTGGCGGGACCGCAACGTTCGTCGAAACTAATGTTGGCCGAGTAGAGTCAATCCAGTCGACGATTGAGACAACTATCGACCGGTATGAACGGCTCGATTACGTCGTAAACAACGCAGCGACAGGGAACGAGCCTGCCTCGATAACGGACATTGAGGAGGAGGAGTGGGATCGCATCAATACGGTCAATCAGAAGGGTGTCTGGGGAGGGATGAAACACCAGATTCCAGCGCTGCAGGACTCTGGTGGCGGTGCAATAGTCAATGTCGCCTCACTGGCTGGGATACGTGGCAGCCCTGGCCGAACACCGTACGGTGCAAGTAAGCACGGTATCGTTGGGCTAACGAAATCGGCTGCACTTGAATTTGCAGATCAGAACGTCCGCGTGAACGCAGTCTGCCCAACAATCGTCGACACACCAGCCTTACGGTCGCTGTCTGAAGCAGAGCAAGACCAAATCATATCGAAGGTCCCGATGAAACGCCCTGCACAGCCAGAAGAAGTGGCAAACGCTATCCTCTGGCTCTGCTCGGACGAGGCGTCGTTCATTACCGGACAAGCGATACCGGTAGACGGCGGTGAGTCCCAGCAGTAATTAGCTCGTTGCGCTGAGAAAGCCGGTGAGAGTGTGCAGAGCGTATACCGGACAATACTGTATTGGATAAGACAGATAAGAGCAGAAATCGAGTGGTCCGAGATGTTGATTTATATAATATCCCATAGAGTATATAAAATATTCAGATTATGTGCGACACTATTTTTATACTTCTATTTATTTGTCCGAATAACATCTATTCCATTGACCGTTTCTGTAGACTGGTCTTCTCCACCATCGAATTCGGGAGTGAACTGGTCATCTGTTTCGTCTTGAGTGGGGGTTTGCTTATCGGTAGCTTCGTCTTGCAGAGCATCCCGAGATTGATCTGCCTGTTTTTGGGTTGTCGGGCCAAGCACTTGCGCGGATTTGATTCCAGTCATAATAGCCATAACGCGCACTTTTCCTTTGTAGTCCTCTCGAATCCGAGCACCCCAGATAACGCTGGCATCTGATTCGAGCCGCGCAGTAATATTCTGGGCAATGCCTTCAGCTTCCTTCAGCGTAAGGTCTGGGCCACCAGTGATGTGGACTAAGCCGCCGCTCGCGCCGCGATAGTCCACATCAAGCAACGGATGGTTAACCGCATCTTTGACCACTTCTTCGGTCTTGTTCTTGTCTTGTGTCTCTCCCACAAGCATCACCGCGACGCCACCCTGATTCATTATGGAGGTCATGTCAGCGTAGTCAAGGTTGATGAGACTCGGTTGGGTGATCGTCTCGGAGATGCCCTTTACAGTCTCAGCGATGATTTGATCCATTACGGAGAACGCCTTGCCGATAGGCAAGTTTGGGACATAATCGACCAACCGATTGTTATCCAATACGATGATAGAGTCTGCCTCGTTGCGAAGTTTTTCGATCCCCTCTTCAGCCTTGACTGTGCGCGCTCGCTCAACGTTGAACGGCGTCGACACCATCCCGACGACGATTGCACCTCGTTCTTTGGCAACCTTCGAGACAACAGGGGCTGCGCCGGTTCCGGTACCACCGCCCATGCCAGCAGTGACAAAGACCAAGTCAGCGTCGCCCAACGCTTCTTTGATAGTCCCGATTCCCATCTCTGTCGCGCGTTCACCCATCGAAGGGTCACCACCTGCACCAAGACCATTAGTCAAGGACTTACCGATTAAGATCTTCGTGTCGGCTTCAATCATTTTAAGATGCTGCTTGTCTGTGTTAATCGCTATAGTGTCAGCTCCCTCAACGCCGAGGTTGTATAGACGGTTAACTGAGTTATTCCCAGCACCGCCACAGCCAACAATAACGATTCGGGGGTCACCAAATCCGTCAACAGTTTCATCAGCCAGCTGTTTTTGCTCTTCCTCATCGCGTTCAAGCGCTTCATTTACGATATCTTGCATTTTTGTCACCACGTAGTGTGCATCTCTCGATCCGAGGCACTGTCATCATCCACATCATTGTCTTTGTTATCGTACGCCGTCCCCATCGTATCAACGTCATCTGGTTCTGCGACGATAATGTCGTCTGAATCGCTGTTATCCACAGCCTCATCAGAGTCTGACCCCTCAATCGAACCTGTCCCAGTAGCGGCTACCATGTCGTCTTCCGGTGACTGGTCATTAGAGTCTGAACTGATACTGGTTCTCTTCGAGGGAGCGTCATTGGATTCATCTTCCTTCGCTCCGGCAACAATTATATCATTATCGCTATCTGCTGAACGAGTCTGTTTGCCCGTTCCAGTGGTCTGGGTCTGGTCATTATTCGACGTGGAACCGTTCTCGGAACTCTCTGTCTGTGCAGCGAAGTGCTGGGTAACTCCTTCAACGATTTCACGCCGCGCTCGATCGGGATTGGAGACACCAAAGCCAGCTAGATCAACGCGGTATGTCGCGTCTGCAACAGTGTGAGCTACCGGCTTTAACGAATCTTCAGAGATTTCGACGCGGTCAAGTTCGGGATCGCCGGCAACCTTTGAGCTGATAGATTGTGCAAGGCCATCATTAACTCCTTGTTCATCCTGTATGACCTCCTCAACAATATGTCGGACAAGTTCAGTGGTAGCACTCATATTAATCACCCCCAGAATCAGCTTTCAGCTTATTTATGATGGTCTCAAACTCTACTGGACTGTCTTCACCAAACCGAACGTAGTGTTTATCACTTGGCAAGAACTGTTCGGTATCATGCTCTACCTTAATAAGGTGGTTCTCTAATGACCTACATGGGCAACAAACCCGGTGATTAGTCAGCGAAGCCTTTGCTACACTGGTCATTTTCCGCTTGAGCCAGCCACCAATCTCGTCATTATCAGCGGGTGCGATATTCCCGTCAAGTGTGCCACTGATGATAAACCGCCAGTGATTTGACTGTCCTTTCGAACGCATACCCACGGCCCCGAAAGAGATATCGACAGGCTGCTCTACGCCAAGCTCGATGGCAGTTAATTCCATCTGCCATTCTATTGGCCGTGAGATTGCATTCGAGTCGATGGGTGCGGTGCCCCCTTCCGCAAGACGGCTTCCGAACCAGTGCATCAAACGCCTCGCCTGCTGGTACCCCTCAACATCAGTCCGCATGAGCCCATATGGTTCTGTTTCGAATAGGGGCCGGCAGATCGTTTGGTCAGGAATGATATATGCACCCTTATTACGATTGACTTTTTCGATCGGATAGACTAGGCCAAAATCAGAGAGAATTTTAATGATGGATTTATTATAGAGGTCACTCGTCGTGAGTCCGGCCTCTTCTGCAATCGCCTTCTTCGTCAGATGATCGATATCGCTATTGAATGCTAGGCGAAGTAGTGCATGCAAGGCCTGTTTCCTGGTTCCGTCACCGTATACGATTTGATTAATTTGTGTTAGGTATTCTTCTAGTGGGTCGTCGACATCTCCAGTTTCATGGAGGCGTTGTTGCCACGGGTTGAACTCCTTAGTCATGATTTTCTCCACTAGTGTCAGTTCTGCTGCTTTGTGTTTCGATGGCTCTGGTGAATCGCTGGACAGCGCCGGTTTCGACCGTTAGAACTAGGAGTATGAAGCGGGAAACCGCCGATGGTCCATGTCTAAGATTTCCCGCTTCACGCAGAAAGCGGTCCAGTTAGCTAAAAATGCTGTTGGTGAGCGAGGCGAAGTCGCCGCCCCCGAAGGGGGTGGCGGCTTCGCCGAGTATGCGGTGGTGTCACTGCACTGTCTGCGGGTTTACCTGGAAAAATCCTACCGAGAAGCACTTGATTTGCTGAGTGAGATGCCACAAATACTCGGGGAGATCGGCCTCAACGCGGCCGATCTCCCCGACCACTCCACGCTAGTCAAGCGGTTTGACAGAATCAAGACAGCGCTCTGGCGAGTGCTCCTGCGCCTGTCGGCGCAACTGCACGAGCCGAGCGGTCATGCCGCCATTGACGCGACGTTCTTCGACCGCAAAAACGCGAGCAAACACTACTGTCGGCGGACGAATTACCGCGTACAGACGCTCAAAGCAACTGCTCTCGTCGACACAGAAAGCCAAGCCATTCTGGACATTCACTGTACGACTGAGAAATGCCACGACACACAGCTCGGCTGGCAGGTCGCCCGCCGCAACGCGGGCGACCTCGCCAGCCTCGCTGCCGACAAAGGCTACGATTGGATGGAATTACGCGAAAAACTCCGCGAAGAGGGCGTAAGACCGCTGATCAAACACCGTGAGTTCCGGCCCATCGATCACGCGCATAACGCGCGGATCGATGGGCCTCGATATCGCCAGAGAGCGATGTGTGAGACTGTCTTCTCCACGATCAAGCGCACGCTCGGCGATGCCGTGCGTGCGCGAACCTGGTACGGTGAATTTCGTGAACTCGTCCTGATGTGTGTCGTTCACAACATCAAGCAATCGCTGAAACCGTGAGATCAAGCTACGTCTAGCGATTCACCACGGCCGTTTCGATGGATTTGCTCATAGACATACATTACTGCGCATACATCTTATTCTCACTACAGGGGTCTAGACCCAGAACTTAAACGTGCCATTGCAAGTATCTCCGAGCTACAGTCTGATTGGCTCTAGAAATCTGAAGCTATGGTTTCGTGAATGTGGTAAAAATATAGCGGTATGGATAATAGAGGGGGTACGACCGAACGGCCAGATCTCCACAGGAGGTATGCACGCGAACTAATTCTAGAGGCTGGGGTACTCTGTATATTTGCAGTGTTCTATGGCATTATCTGGCCGCCACTTGCTGCACATCTTGAACTACATATACCCCTTGAATGTATTATAAGTATCTCAACACAGGCCGTTATTGGGTTCTATTCGCTGTATCAGATCCCCCGGACGATACGGTTGCTATATCAAGACTGGAAAGAACTGTGACACCCTCCATGCCGTGAACGATGGAGATTCTATCGCTGAGCCAAATATACAGAACGGATGTATACGCGCTTACTACCTGCACTTTGATTTAACGAAGCACTAAATTTGCCAGCGAACGAGCCACCTTCTTCATCCCATTATCAGTTAGCTGAGCGTGTGGTCCTGTGAGATTCTTCTCCCGGACCACATACGTTCCCCATGGCTCAACGACCGAATCACTCAGTAACGAATCCCCGCTTACTGTGTCTCCTGTGGCATCTAACGTCTGTGTCCAGTCATGCTCCCCAAACTCATCAACCTGTGAGGTAAGCATCACAACATTGTACCGAATAGTACTGCCGCGTTGAATAGCGATCTAATCGGCGGTTATCACGGGTTAGAAGGACGAAGCCGAGGAAATCAATTCTGGCTATGGAAGTCGATCTCCTCGACTTCGTTGAGCAGTGTCGGCAGCTAGTCA
>NZ_JAAOHT010000085.1:0-14862 GCF_011440255.1 Haloarcula sp. JP-Z28
TCACCTGAGACTGCCCGCCGCTACTTCGCCTACGTCCGCTCATTTCTCACGTGGGCTGTCTACGAGGGTCTGGTACCGACGAACCCGGCCAAGACCAACCACGCCGAAGGCCCGCTTCCGACCGACGAGACTGAAACCGACCAACAGTACTGGACGACACGCGACCGCGAAGCCATTTGCGCGACTGCCACCGCCCGCGTCGATGAAGCCGGCGAGAGCGACGACATTGACCGCACGGCGGCCTACCGCGACCAGGCACTCGTCTTCTTACTCGCCTACTCCGGAGCCCGCAGTGCGGAACTCGTCGCCGTCTCCGATGATGAAGAACGGAACGGCCTGCGGTGGCGGCACGTCGACCTCGATGCTGGCACGATGCAAGTGTTCGGCAAGAATCGCACCCGTGAGTCTGCACCCATCCTCGACGATGCACTTCGCCCGCTCCGGCGCTGGAAGCAACTCCGAGAGCCCGACGAGAACGAGGCCGTGTTCCCCAGGCTCGACAACGCGGCGAAAGCACTGGACCCGACGCCGTCGATCACAACGCAGTCAGCCCGGAACATACTGGCAGACCTCTGTGAGTGGTCTGAGTATGACTTCGAGGAGCCGCTGAAACCCCACGGGGCTCGCCGTGGCCTCGGTCGTGAACTCTATCGCGAAAACCCACAGCTGGCGCAGGACGTACTGCGGCACAAGTCCATCGAAACAACACACGAGGGCTATGCACAGGAGGCCGCGAAGCGTACCCGTGACGAAGCGAACAACATCATCAGCGGTAAGTAGAGTACACTGCCCGGATCTCGCGTTGGATTCTATTCTATCACCTATTGTACACAGTCATTGTTGGTAGCGTCAGTAGGGCTCAACTCAAGAATTATACTGGCCAAGAGACGTTTGGCCTTTTGTGGCCCGGTTCGCTGGTTCGACTGTTGTCGCGATTATTTCGTCCACTTCGCCGCGACTGTCACCATCGCTATTTATGGCCCGAGTCGCACCCTCTTTGTCGACCTGAAGGCCTGCATCTTCGTACATTTCGTACATCACACCGCTATTACTGACGATGACGTGTACATCTTGTTCTGCGAGCGTTTGAACTACTTCTAAGAGCCGTTTCTGGTCGTCTTGGTCGAATCCGTCGGCACTGTAATCAGTGAAGTAGGCAGTCGAACTCATCGGCTTGTAGGGTGGGTCGAAATAAACTAAATCACCAGGCTCTGCGGCGTCAAGGATATATGTGAAGTCGTCATTGCGAATGTCCGTTCCTGTGAGCACTGTACTGGCTTTGTGAATCCGTTCGTGTTGAACCCAGTCGGGGTCAGTGAAATCGCCAATCGGAACGTTGTATCCACCACTGTTGTTCTCTCGATAGAGGCCGTTGTAGCACGTTCGATTCAAATACATGAGCAATGCCGCTTCGGTGAGTGGATCAAAGTTTTCACCGTACGGCCGCTTATTAAATCGCGCTCGCTGTTGGTAATAATAATTCTTGATTTCGCGACCGGTATGGCTGGTTTCAGAATAGTCGTTATCTGGGTTTACCTTGGATTCAGGGTCGTCAAACGATTCAAGTTTGTCAATAAGCTCCTCTGGGTTGTCCCGAACCTGTCGGTAGAAATTGATTAGTCTCGTATTGGTATCGTTGATAGTCCCGTCCTCAGGCTCAAGCTCAAAGAAGAGGGCTCCGCCGCTCAATGACAGCCGGCTCTATCAGAATCTCAGCACACTCACCGGGCAAAACCGCATCAATCGGGACGAGTTCGACGCTCGCACGAACGAGGTACGTTGACTGGCGCCGTCAGACACGCTCACGGACCTACCTACGCCGACCAGACCCGTCGCTGGAGGTGACCACCAGTGACGGAGTGCTGTGACCAGAGTGGTGTCAAACAGGTGCTATGTTCCTTGCAAAAGGGGCATGTCGGGCGACGGTGGGCACCGACAGTCTCGCCCGACAACCGCAATTGTCAGAGACACGGACAGGTTCCGGATCCTGCATACCGCCTCTCCCACGTGAGGGTGGCGTAGGAGTCGGCCTGCAGCGGGGACCAGAACCTGTTTTGGTGGTATTCGCCGTCGATAATTAATTCTAACTATGGGTTGTTAGCCAGTGTCAATCGCAGCCCTGCACACGAAGGTTGCCACACTGGGTCAGGTGAAATCCAGTCTCGACAGCAGCGCTGGCATAGACAGAGACAATGTCTCCAGTTCCGTCAGCAAAAAGCTGTAGCGGTTCTGGGTTCCGGTGGTCTCTTCATGATCGTGGCGGTGGCCACGACAATTGGCATTATCGAGCCACTGTGACGTAGCTATTTGACTAGTCCAGTTTTCACCAGTTTCTCCGAGAATGCAATCGAATCTCAGTATGCTGGATACACCCTCTGTATCTTGCGCGGTACTACTGGCAACCACCGAGTCGAACGCGGACGGCTCTGTTAGCCTGTTCCTCTGTACTGACCAGATCACATGAACTACTCACTCAGGGCCAACCGCCCTTTTTCGGTGTTGATGGTGCGGCTGCAGCCGATAACTGGAACAGCTACGATCTCCGTGGCCGTTGTTTCGGCTGACGGAGACGCCGAGGAGGTTGTACTGGGCCATACGCTTTTCGAGATGGTCTCGGAGTCCCCACTACTTGATTCAATTTATTTTGACGTAGTTATTACTACTGATACTTAGGCCGATGTTTTCATGTACGTATGTAACCAAATGTAGGTATGTCAGAGAGCGCTGCTACTCCATCGCTTTCCCAGAACTGGGAAACGCTTGCAGTTCATGACTGGGACGGCGACACTGAGCTCATCGTAGAGCTTGCAGAAGTTCTGGAGGAGTTGTCTACTGATGACGTACCAGTACTGGACGAGTACGTCGACGCTGAGTCGCTCTGCAACGGGCTTCAGGCAGTAGCGGGGCGACAGTTTACCGAGGTTCGTTTCTCTGTTGAGACGCATGAAGTCCGGATTCGTCAGAGCGGAGCAATAGAAGCTCAACGGCAACTACATCCCGAATAGACAGGAACTGCAGTCGTCCGGTTTAATTACTTGCTCTCATCCGTCTTTAGCTAAGAAAGAACCGATGTGATTACGACGGCTCATTGCGGTTACTTTTTAAGAGGAACGAGGAGGCGGTATGCAACAAGATATCTCGAACCGCCTCGCGGTCGGCTTGGTTAGCACAACCAACCGAACCACTCACTCCCCAGCGATCTTGGTCTCGTCGTCAGACACCCATACGCTGAAACGATAGTTACACCTGCTTAGAGCGCTCAAAAGAACGGCCAGCGCCAGACAATCATTCCGTACCCTAATCAGGTCCAACTGGTGGAACCACTGCGTGCTTATTTGCCAGGGGCATTGTCCGCGGCCCCGTTCGCGGCCGAAGTCGCGTTCTCTGCGGCCGTATTCGCCCCGGCCTCACTGCCACCAGGTGTCATGCTGCTGATCACCTCACCGAGGCCACCGGACTCACCGCCGGCCGCGGAGCTAACCTCAGCCAGAATGTTCCCGACGAAGTCCGGAACCTGCGCGGGGAGGTCTGTCGGTGGGCCTGCCTGCATCGCCATCTGAGCCGTTTCGTTTGCGAACTGGACAATCGTCAGCGGATCTGCTTCGAACATTGCAACTCGACGTATCGGGCGGGAGGTGATAAGGGGGCCAAGCCATGAGGCCGATTTGGGGCCGGTTTTCGCCGAATTAACGCGATTAAATCAGGAATAAATCGCCTTGTCGTAGCTTCTCGCCTCGAGATCGATATTTGGGGTGACCATCGGGACTGGGTCGTGCAGGACGCGCCAACAGCGACCTCGAAAGTCGATGCGTTGGCCCATCGAAAGTACATCTGCGACGAGTGTGCCATCGGCAGTGTGTCCAAATACGCACCCACCGCTCAACGTGGGTGCTCAGCGAATATCTACAAACGAACCCGGGTATCCGGAAGGATGTGCATGAGCGCCTCCGGCGTGTGCTGGACGAGTCACCGGACTGCTGGCCCGGATTCGAAGCATTCTGTGAGGGCACATAGACTTCGTAAGCGTACCCGGACTCTTCCAGTACTCTGAACACGCTAACCAACAGAGAATGAGAACTGTCCCGGCTGTTGGTTAGCTGATCTAAATCCGCTGCCTAGCCGTCCATTGAGTCTTAACTTTCTGAAATAAACGTTGACGGCGAGGGTGCAGCCATCGCAAGAGCCACCACAGAAATCGAAATACGGGACGTTCTGTGAGGAGAGCGACTACAACTCAAAACAGTTTTAACCGGACTTCAGCGATCAATAACCTCGCCATCCCCAACAGCTAGCTCGGATTCCAACTCAGCAATCAGTTCTGTGCCCTCAGCATGGAGTTCGTTCGCTCGTTCCAGCGCGACGTCTCCGTTTTCGAGCTGTTCAATAATCTGTTCAAGTCGGTCGGTCTTGTCGGCGATTGTCTCGTCTTTCATAGTGGAAGCAGGATGTACAGGAGCAAGGCCACAACAAGCAAGCCCAGCGCTACCAAGATGAGCAGCAGCCGTCGACGCTGGCGGCGATGGGCAGCGACCTCTTGTTCACGTTTTCGCTGCTGGTCATACTGGGTCCGCGCTTGCTCTAGCCGGTTCGCAAGATCAGTCAGTTCATCTCGAACGTGGGTGTCGTATGTGCGGTCCAACTCAGCTTCGAACGCAGACAGATCCGACTCAACTGTTCGTCTGTAGGCCCGTGTGAGTCGGTCATCCATCGTTTCCAGCGTCGTCTCGGCAGTCTCTGTGTAGGCTGTGTTGAGACGTTCTTCGAGTGTTTCCAGTTCCGCGTCCAGCGTGGGCCGCTCTGGAACGATGTTGCCCACCTCGGTCGGTGTCATCACCCGCCTGTCGGCCACTTCATCGGCCAGTGTTCGGTCGTTCTCGTGGCCGACTCCAACCACGACTGGCGTCTCGGTTTTGTGGATGACGCGGCAGAGCGGTGTTTCGTTGAACACCCGGAGATGCTTGTCAGAACCGCCGCCGCGAGTGAGAACGATAACGTCGACCCGCGGGTCGTCATCGAGTTCACTGATCGCACCCATGATCGACATCATTGCATCGTCGCCCTGAACACTCGTGTTCTGGATGACGATATCAACGTCAGGATATCGCTCGTGAATGCTGGTAATTGCATCCATTCGGGCATCGCTTGTTGCACTGGTGGCGATCCCGATTCGTTCTGGGAAGTCTGGAAGCGCCTGTTTGTGCTCCGGATCAAGCAACCCATCCGAGTCCAGCAGTTGCCGATTTTGCTCGTATATCCGCTGGTACGTGCCTTCACCGACCTCAACGATGTCTTCGACGATGACGGACACGTTGCCCCCGTCTTCGTAGTACGACAGTGAGCCTTTCACAGCCACCTGCATCCCATCCTCGATCGTAGCGTCGATAGCTGACCGCTTGTATCCGAAGAGTACGCAGTGAATCGTCGAGCCCTCATGGACCAGATCAAGATGGACATGGTCATTCGAGGACACGCCATAGTCAGAGACATCACCGACGACGTAATCGAAGGCAAGCTGGTCTGCACTCTCAACAACTGCGCCGATATCTTCATTCAGCGTATCAACGTAGGTAATTCGCTCCGTTTGGAGTGCTTCCTGAAGTGTCTCCAGCGATGTCTGCGTCAACTCCGGCCCCGAGCCCATTCGCCTCTTCTGTAGTGCAGTTGTGTACTTAAGCCATGGTGGTTCCGTCAGGTTACGTTCGTCATCTAACCGGGGTGATATAGGAAGTATAGCGTCAACGGACCAGCTCAGGCTGTCCTTGCAAGGGCATGGAACTGTCACGATGGCAGTCTGACGGCAGTGTGAGAAGCAATTTTGTGACCCCCGCTGGGTGAGGGGTTTCCAAGACCAGCCTCACGGTGGCAAGTAAACCCACGCCACTGGGTTTCTTCCGGCGACAAAGCACAGCACAATCGCCGCGCCAATCTGAGTATCGTGGCCAGCAGTCCAGTGTCAGATTTTGCTGACTCCAACGCAGGAGGTTGTTTTAGGTTGACAGCGCGGCGAACTCGTTGGAGGTGTGCGGTTCTATTCCAGCCGCGCACAGCTTAAAGTGTAAATGGGGATATATTTTTTAGTATGGTGAAAGATTCCGCTCAGACACAGGAAGCAGGTCAGTCGCCAGACCATTCGACGGTCGCACTAAGTCGGCGAACACTGCTTCAGTCGACCCTTGCAGGAAGTGCGATATTAGGCGGAGTCGGTCTACCTATAGCAACTGCCAACGATGAGCAGTCCGACGCGAAGGGTACTGGAAATAGCACCGATAGCTGGGAGGGCTTTCCGCCAAGTGGAATCACTGAGTATGGACGAAGCGTTACCCTCGGAAACGGGCGAGTCCGAACCTTTACGAGTGAAACACCGTCAGGAGAGGCGAAGTATCACGGAATTGAGTTCGATCACGCCGCACTCGAAGGGCTTCCAGACGAGACGGATATAACTGAATCAGACAATCGGGCAGAGACTGATAAGTATCGGATTGGCGGACAGGCAGCAACGATCCACTTCAAACAGTCGCTCCAGTTCTTTGTGCCGTTCCCGGACGCGGCTAATACGCCATTTACTTTCTTGGGACTCAACTGGAATCCAGACGGCCATTTTGGTGGCAAAGGAGCGTGGGAGAAGCCCCATTTCGATATCCACTTCCACATGCTTGACCCGGCAACGGTGGACAACATTGCGGGTCCGCAGGTTCCACCGTACGATGCCAAAACATCGGACGGAATCGAGACTAACTTCGACTTCGCTCAACTTCCAGAGGGGTACATGCGACCACCGCCGCCCGTCGCTGATGAGCGGTATATTACAGACATGGGTGAACACGCAGCGCCGACAGACGCTCCTGAGCTCCCAAACGGTCCCGACGAGCAGGGTGACCCCACGAACTTTGACAACACACTCATTCAGGGATTCATCGGGGACAAAGAGGGGTCACAGCTGGCGTTCGTAGAACCGATGCTCACCCGAGAGTTCTTGAGCGGTTTCCAAGGCACCAAAACATACGATATCCCGCAACCGGATGAATATCCACATGACCAGCAGCACCCACACGAGTACAGCGTCCGAGACGTTCCATCGACGGACAAAATCGCAGTTGTTATCGAGAGCTTCAAACAGGGTTCCAATCAAGCGAAGGAGTAGTCATCTCTGCACGGTCTCACTCATAGATGAAGCCACGAGGCCAGACTTCACCGGACTTCAGGAAACCGCTCCAATTTGCACCGTTCAACTCGGCGAAGCGGCTTGCAAGACAGTCCGCAGAATCCGGACTCACGCTGTGTCTCTGAAATAACGGCAGTTATTTCGGACGCGCCGGGATTGAACCGGCAGATTAGGTCTTCAAGGCACGCCGCCAAGTCCTCAGGTGGCATCGAAGCTGTGCGCCACAGTTTCACACCGGTCACTCTCGACGGACGAACACCACGGGACAGGGGGCCTGAAGGAGGACATCTTGCGTGGTGGAGCCGAAGACGGCTTTCCCCGTCGGTGAGCGGTTCGCTCCACTGACAATGATGAGATCTACGTCGGCAGCTAGGTCCATGATGCTGTTCGCGTGTGGCCCAGTTGCAGTGCGCAGTTCGTACTCGACTTCTGCGGAGTCGAGCTGTGAGACGATCGACTTGAAGAGCCCGTGTTGGGCCGCTATCTGTTCGGGCGACACTTCGGAGGCGGCGTCGAAACCCAGACTTGTTTTGCTAGTTTCGTATTCCTCATCAGTGAATATTTGGCCGACGATCACTCGGGCATCCGCCGGCTTCGCTATGTCGATCGCCGTCGATGCGAGTTGCTGCCCGTTACCCTCGTCACCGGGCCTACCAGCGACCAGTACCGTTTCCAGTGCCATGTATCAATGATACACCGATCCAGCTGTAAACGTTCCGGTACTGGCACACAGGCGCTCCCCGTGGCGGACCCACATACTGGGGAATCATCCGAACCGACTTCGGGAACCCAGAGTTATCCGAGCCGCCCCGGATTCTATTGCCCACTATCCCGTTGTTGAGCGTCGGCGACGGCGACGCCAGCGAGGTTTTGCCGCCCGGACGGGACGTTTCCAAATATCGCCTTGTTCGTGCCCGGTATCGCCGTGCCATACAGCGCACCGAGGACGAAGACACTGCACAGCAACAGTCCGTACGTGTCCGCGACCGGGACGAGCAGCGCGCCCCCGGCGAGGCCGACGAGGCCCATCGAGAGGGTGCTGTGTTCGCCGTACCGGTCCGTGACCGCACCCAGTGGCAGTAAAAACACCGCGTAGCCGAGCGTCAGTACCGTCACCACGAGTCCGGCTTTCGTTCCGGTCAGCCCGAACTCGTCCCGGAGAAACGGCGTGGCTGCGAACACGGCGTAGTAACAGATGCTCGCGGCGAGTTGCCACAGGAAGACGAGGGATATCGTTCGGTGCTGATTCCTGTCCAGAGAGAGGGGTCGACACTCCAGTCTCGCTGTGTCACCAGAGGAGATGCGGCCAGACGAAGGTGAACAGCAGCCAGATGAGCCCCGTCAGCACTGCAGTCATGACGATGTTGAGGATAACGCCGGTTCGCAGCATGTGGCTCTGCTTGATGTATCCGCTCCCGTAGACGATGGCGTTCGGCGGCGTCGCCACGGGGAGCGCGAACGCGAAACTGGCCGCGATCGCCCCAGAGACCGAGAGGAAGATCGCCGTCTTGAAATCCGTCAGCCCGAGCGTGGCCGCGAAGACACTGCCCAGACCGATGAGTATCGGGACAAGAATGGTCGTCGTCGCAGTGTTTGAGGTCATCTCGGTCAGGAACACGACGACGAGCACGACCGCGGCGATGATGAGCACGACCGGCATCCCGGTGAGCCCGCCGAACACCGTGTTCGCTATCCACTCGGTCGTTCCGGTGTTCGCGAGCGCGTCGGCGAGCGAGATACCGCCGCCGAACAGCAGGAGCGTTCCCCAGTCGATGTCGACGAGTTCGTCCCACTCCATCGTGTCGGCCAGCACGAGCGCGGGGATGGCCATCACACCGACCATCACGTAGTAGAGGAGTCCCTGGTGGCCCTCAAGTCCGAAGATCGTCATCCCGCTGCCACCAAAGAGTGTGGTCAGCCACACGGCCGGCAGATACGGGGCCAGGAACGTGCCGAGGCCACCGAGCACCCAGAGCCCGGCCGTGGCCCCGAAGATAATCGCGACACGTCGCCCCCGCGGGTCGAGACTGTCCTCGTCGTTGAGGTACGCCTGTGCCTGTGCCTGTGCCTCGTCGACGTTGTTGATCTGGGGCGGGTACAGGACGTATGTAAGGAGATACCAGACGAGAGGGAGCGTGATGAAGACGACGGGCAGCCCGATGAGTAGCCAGTCGACGAATCCGATTTCGTACCCAAGGATAGCGTTGAGTTGCCCGACGAGCACGGCGTTCGGTGGAGTACCAATTATCGTCCCAACACCGCCGATACTGGCGGCATAGGCCGTCCCGAGCAACATCCCAATCTGCATGTTGGTAAACTCGTCCGCGGTGCCGATGCCACCGTCCGTGGCCGTTCCCGAAGCAGCCCCTTCTGGGGTAGACTCACCGACCGCCGCGACGCCCTCGCTGCTGAGCACCTGAGAGAGGACACCGACCGCAATCGGTGTCATCATGGCTGCCGTCGCCGTGTTCGAGACCCACATCGACAGTCCCGCAGTGGATATCATGACAGCGCCGATGAGGCGACGGGGCGAACTGCCCATCCTCGCCATCGTGTACAGCGCGATACGCCGGTCGATGTCGTACTTCTGGAGGGCGTTTGCCAGCATGAACCCCGCCATGAACAGGAAGATGAGGTGGTCCGCGAACCCGACGAGCGCGGTGTCCATGTCGTCGTAGACCCCAGTAGCAGTGAGCAGCACCGGAATCGACAGCGCGGTCACCGCAAGTGGGAGCGTGCCCGTTACCCACAGCGTCCCGGCGAAAAACATCGTCGCGAGCGTGTACTGACCGGCCAGCGAGAGCCCCGCCGGCGTCGGTGCGGCTGCGATGAGCACCGTCCCGAGACACACAATCCCGAACTTGACCAGCCGTGTCTGTACCTCGCTCAGAGTGCGGTGTATCATTGATACACAGAGTACTCCCCAGCCACCGGTCTTAAATCTTGGGTGATGTATAATGACGTTTTAGAAGTTGGTGACTATCGCGTTGATCTGGTCCGGGTTGAGGTCGACCGCATACAGGTCGAACAGGACCTGACGACGAGCGTCCGATAGGCCGCGAGTTCCGTTTTCAAGCATTGAGAGGTGTGCCTGCATGAGGTCGTCGACTTCTCGCTCGACGCCCCGTTGCTCGTATCCGGCCGCGACCCGGAGGAGTCGCCACGCCATCGGTGAAATATCCTCCACGTCGGCGTATTCGACAGTCTCGGAGTTGTCAGTCACTAAATTCAACACCACCGTGTTGCCCGTATTCCCTAGAACACTCACCGGACCTCGGCCGGGATTCGAGGCAGATGTGCAATGTGTTCAACCTGCCCTCAGTATGACCACCCACAATTTAAATGATGCTGGTTAGATGGACCATGGGATAGGCAGCCGAAACACGCCCTTCGACTGAGGGAGCTCGACAGTCATGCCACTGACTAGGGTGGTTGGCTGGACGGACAAAATAAAAGTCGCTTTCGGGATGACTGCCCCCATGCCACTGCTACAGTTTGACATCGCACGGACGCTATCGGATGCTGCGAAAACCTCGCTAGCCGAACGCGTAACAGAATTCTACACGACCGAAATGGCGACGACTGCCGGCCACATCGCGGTCACAATCCGAGAGCGCGACCCGGCGGAGATGCATCTCGGACGGGCCGTCGATGGACCGCTGCTGTTCCTCGACGCTGAAATCCGTCGCGGGAGGTCCATCGACCGGAAACGCGCGTTTGCCCTCGCCACGATGGAGTATGCGGCGGAAGAACTCGATATTCCCGACGAAAACATGAAAGTCGTATTCACCGAACATCCCGGATCGGCGATGATGGGCGTCGACAGAGTCGGTGGCGAGTGGAACTCCGACGAATGAGTGTGTCTCATCGACTTTTCGGAAGCGCCGCCGGAACATCTGTTCGTGACCGGCGTGCATCCCGCCGCGCTTGTGGCCACCGCCATGGTCGCCGTGACCGTCGTGGCTGCTGTGCTCTTCGTGGTGGGTGTGGCCCTCGTCGTGACTGTGTTCACGGTGGCTCACGTCACCTGAGTCGTGCGAGTCGGCCACCACTCATTCACCGCGTTGCAGTTTCCTGCGGCGCGCGTCGAATTCCTCCTCGTCGATTTCACCGCTGGCGTAGCGACGCCGCAGGACGGTCAGTGCGTCGTCGGTCGTGCCACCACCGGAGTCACGCTGGGTGAGAAACAAGTACCCGAGGCCGAGCGGGATACTAATCAGGACCACCGTCCAGAGCGTCATCCACAGGAACCCACCGCCTACGCCCGTGGTGAACTGAGCGACGAGGAATACGAACGACGGCGGAATCGACTCGAAAGCGAATCGTAGACCCGACCATGCTGTCGACACTGGGTACAATGGTAACCGAGGCGCTTCGCATCGGCGTCGGCTTCCTCTGGACGGCGGCGTGGGCCATCATCATGGGGCTGGTCATCACCAGTCTCGTTCAGGTCTATGTCTCGAAAGAGCGGATGGCGACTGTCCTCGGTGATGGCGATATTGTGGGCCTCACGAAGGCGACGCTGTTTGGCGCAGCCAGTAGCGGCTGTAGCTTCGGTGCCGTCGCCATCGGAAAGGGTCTGTTCAAGAAAGGCGCTCACGTGGTGAACTTCCTCGCGTTCATGTTCGCCTCGACGAACCTCATCGTTGAACTCGGGTTGATGATTCTCAGAAACCCATACTGACTGTTCCATGGCATCTTCGGACTGCCACCCAACAAACCTCACTGAGGGTCACACCGACGCACCGGCGAGCATTATTCGAAGCTTCGATGCGATCAACCCATTAAACAGTATTTTATATCCACTCAATTGTTACCATCCCTGTACATATGTATAGGTTTGCGATGAACCTATGCAGCCTGCGAGGGCTTGCACGTGTGGTGGTTGTGGTGATGCTAGTCACAACGAGCGGATGTAGTGCAATCGGGAGTTTGTCCAGTGAGAATGAGGAACTCCCATCAGAGGATGAGGCAACAGACCGCTACGCGTCGGTAAATGCCGTCAACGCAACAGTAACCACAGTCCAAACCCGGAACAACAAAACAGCCACAATCGTCACTCAAAAGCGGGAACAAGTTGGTTCGTTTGCGTATTTTGAACGAGTGATGTCGGTTAATAGAGCAGAGGAGATGAGACAACCACGGGTTGGTGAAGGTGGATTTATTATTGCGAACGGATCAACGCTTGTTTCCTATGATCCAGAGTCGAATGAGCTTCATCGAATGTCATTCCAGACCGATAATAGCTCTACAGAGGCGACGTATCCAGAACTCCTCGCCGCTGCGAAGAATAACCGCCCTGTCCCTCAGCCAACGGCGACACCGGGCATTTCACCCCTGCCAGTAGTGCCACAAAAAAGCGAGTCTGGAGAAAACAGTTCGTCTGCGTATCGTGGCGGGAATGTGACAGTCCTATACAATGGGACAGAAACGATTGACGGGCGAGAAGCCTATCGGCTAGAGCTATCTCCGGCCAGTGAAGATATGTCGCTGCGGTCACAGACGCTGTGGCTAGATACTGAGTCCTTATTTCCAATCAAACGACAGACAGAGTTCGTTGCCTATGGTGATGACTATGAGTATATAGTCACATATCGGAATGTAACGTTCAATCCGACATTCGAACCTGGAACGTTCCAACTTGAACCACAAGAGATTCCGGACGACGCACAACAAATTCAATTTAATAACTACGAGTCGCGAGCAGCGCTGGCCGACGCTGCTTCACTCCCAGTACCAGACCCGAACATGCCAGCAGAATTCGAGTTAGAAGTTGCTTCACACCGCACATCTGATCCCGAAGTGGCGACACTCAGGTATGAGGCCACTGGCAATGACACCCAGTACAGGATTTGGATTCTCAACGGGACACAGAATACGACTACGGGAGTGCCCGTGCAAGTGGGTGAGTTCGAGGCAAGGCAAACGCGTACAAACAGGACGGTACGCATTAGTTGGTCGGTGGATGGGACCACCTATTACGTGAGCAGGTACCCAGCCGACACAGCCAATAATAGCACGCTACGGCGTGTTGCACGCTCGGTTGCTAGAACTACGTGACAGATATCTGAGTGGATATGTCGCTATCTCAGTCTTTGCAGCCACTCATAGGTCACGATCAGCCGTTTAATTAGAGCGCCACACAGTCGTAGCTGAACGAGGTGGGTCCTGTGTTAAAAATGTTCCAGACAGGTTATCTAGATGCAGGCGTGGCACTTTCGACTGTGGTCAGATGACCAGACATCTTCTCGATTCACAAAACCGACTTCAAGATGTGTCTTGTTGAATTGAAAAAGTCCGATGGCAGCGACAGAGCGGTTAGCCAATTGCTCAGATACGTTGGTTGGACCCGTGAGCACCTTGACAGCCTAGAGAATGCCAGTGAGGCTGCTAACAAAGGGCAATTGACCGTCAGTGAACCAACTAAGAAACTGGAATGGGCATTATCACCTCGCTCTAGACCACACACACATCGCCGGTACAATGTTGATGTGAAGCTCAGAACACCAGACTTAGCTGTCGACCAATGATCACACGGCGATGGCTGGCCCGTAGGTTAATTACGGTCCACATGTCAAATTTAGGAATACGATGACCGAGGCGACGCGCATCGGGTTGCTCTCCGATATTCATGCCAACGCTGTTGCATTGAGGGCGGTCCTTGACGATATGGAACCTGTCGATGCACTCCTCTGTGCCGGTGACATCGTCGGCTACGGGCCATCGCCCCAGGCGTGTCTAAACATGGTCAGGGACCGAAGTATCCCGACCGTCGTGGGAAACCACGATCGCAATGTCGTCAGGGGGATGACCTGGGAATCTGGCGACGAATATGCCCGCCGAGTTCTCTCTGCAGACGATATCGAGTGGTTAGGGGATCTTCCCCGCGAACTCCGACTGTTCGACGAGCGGCTCAAAATCGTGCATGACCATCCTGACGAGCAAGACCGATACACAGAGCCGGCTGACTTTTCGCCAACACTCCTTGAGGATGAAGATGTTCTCGTTTTGGGCCACACGCACATCCAACACGCCGAGACATTCGATGACGGACTCGTGATCAACCCCGGCAGTGTCGGCCAGCCTCGTGACGGCGATCCAGATGCTGCATATGGAGTCGTCGGTTTGTCCGACCTGTCTGTCGATCTCTGTCGGGTTCCATACGACATCGAACGCGTCCAACAGCGTATCGAAGGGACTCCGATTTCTGGCCGGAATGGAGAGCGACTGGTGTTCGATTAGAGGGGGAAGGAACCGAACGCCCCGCCACCGATGACTTACTGGCAAGCACTGATACGCTCCAGCAGACCGGTGTGTCGGTATTCGTCTCAATGTCACCCAGATACCCAACGATGGACGGGAACGACTTTAGCCCGGGACGGCGAGTCCGTCGAACATCTCATCTAACGACCAGCACATCGGCAGAACATACACCACGGCCCACGCTCAACCGACTAGTTTGTGAACTATATGCAGTTAGCTAGAGGGTGTCATAGAACAGTTACCACACCAAAGAGCAGGGTGAATGCTGAGGTGGTATGGACTCAGCGACCCTGCAGAATGAGCCTTCGGCAGAGTCGTTCTTCAATGTCGCGGAGACCGAGACGTTAGCGTTGTTTGAGCATCTCTCCTTCGAGTTTCTTGGCGAGTTCGACGTGTTCGCCCCGGCGGAGACGGGGCGAACACGAGAGCATAAACCA
>NZ_JAAOHT010000086.1:0-14772 GCF_011440255.1 Haloarcula sp. JP-Z28
CCCTCGTCACGCAGTTCGCGCAGCTTCGTCCGCTGTGCGCGGATGCGTGACTCCCAGTCCTCCTTGGAGTTCTGCCGTGCGCCTGCCTTGCCCTTCCGGGAACCGGCTCCCTTCTGGTGGCCGTACGCACGCTTCTTCTGGCGCTCCCGGGCGCGTCCACGGGAGTTGCCTTTCTTGTCGTTCGCCTGAATGGCGCCCTCATCGACCAGTTCGCGAACGTCCTCGCGGGTAATCGCGTCGGCGATGTCGCCCTGTCGCTCGGGGTTGAACCAGACGCGGTTCTTCCCGACATCGAGGACGTCAGCCGCGAGTCGCTTCTGTGCAGAGAGATCAGTCATCACTCACTCACCTCGACTTCGACGTAGGTGGGGTTGAGCACGCGGATGCCCGCGTCCTCGGCTTCCTCTTCGATTCGCTCGCGCTTGCGAGCGCCGACCTTCGAGGCGATCCGGACGGCCTCTGTGTCGCCGTCGACACCTTCGAGGTCGTCCACGTTGTGCACGCGAACCTCCTCGAAACCGGACGGGTGCTTGCCGCGAACCGCGGTCGGCGAGCGGAAGCCCGCCTCGACTGTGTCGCCTTTGCCCTTGATACCGCGGCGCTGCTTCGAGAGCTGGCCGCGGGGCTTGCGCCACGAGGTCGAGACGCGCTTTTTCTTGTGGTGGTCCTGGCGGTTGAACTGCGGCTTGCCGACCCGGTGTCGCTGGGTCAGGAGCCGCGCATCCTCGTCGGAGAGGTCCGGCGTCTTCTCGGTGAGCCCGCGAGCCTGGAGTTCCGTCTCCACGTCCTCGTCGGGCGCTTCCTCGCCGCCTTCCTCTTCAACTTCGGCTTCGGTCTCGGACTCGACTTCGAGTCCACCGACGTCGGCCTTGATTCGGGCCGCCAGCGCGTTCCCGATACCGCTGACATCGGCGAGCGCGGACTGGTCAGCACCGCGAACGTCCTCGACCGACTCGAAGCCGGCCTCGCGGAGTGACTCCGCCTTGGACGGGCCGACGCCGCTGATGTCGGTCAGTTCGGTGTACTCTTCCTCTGCCTCGACGTCTTCCTCGTTATCCGCCATCAGGCGTCACCTCGGTTCGGTTTGCGGGTGATGTACACCCCGTCCTGAAACACACGCACGTCCTTGTCGTTGATACGCGTGAGCTGCTCGATGTCCGCGGCGGTCTGGCCGACAGCTTCGATGTCGGGGCCGCTGACGGTCAGCTCTTCGCCGTCGATCTCGACGTCCGTGTCGCCGTGGATCGTCGTGCGGCGGGGGGCCTTCTCGCCCAGGAAGTTCTCGATGACGACTTCGTCACCCTCGACGTCGACCTGCATCGGGAAGTGAGAGTAAAAGACCTCCATACCGTACTCCCAGCCCTCGGTCACGCCGTGGAACATATTCTCGATGTGGCTCTGGAAGGTACCGATCGTCGACATCGTCTTGGCGTTGTCCTCATCGGATTCGATGACGACCGTGTCGCCGTCGACAGACACGTCGATGTCAGGGTACCAGAGCCGACGCGTGACGCTGCCGTTGTCCCCCTCGACGGTGATGTCAAGGTGGTCCTGCTCGGCGTCCACGTCCTCCGGAATCTCCAGTTCTACTCGTGGCATTGTTAGTATACGTACGCGATGACTTGGCCACCAACGCCCTGCTCACGAGCCTCGTAGTGGCTCATGATGCCGTGGCTGGTCGTAACGACGAGGGTCCCGTAGTCACGGGCGGGGAGGAACCGCTTTTCCCATTTCTCGAACTCGTCTGCGCCCGCAGAGTAGCGGGGCTTGACCGGGCCACACTCGTTGATGGCTCCTTTCAGTTCAACTTCGAACTCACCGGCTTTGCCGTCGTCGACGAAACTGAATCCGTCGATGTACCCGCGGTCGTAGAAGACCTCGAGGACGCTGCCGATCTCGTTCGAAGCTGGCGATACTGTCTGCTCTAGGTGCCCGACGCTTTCGGCGTTGTTAAGCGCCGACAGTGCGTTGGCAAATGGGTCGTTCCCTGTCATTGTTAGCTGTACTTCCTGAAGCCCATGCCTCGCGAAATCTCGCGGAAGCACTGGCGGCACAGCCAGATATCGTACTTGCCGACGAGTCCCTGTTCGCGCCCGCAGCGCTGACAGGACTCGAGCTGGCCAGTTCGCTCACTGGATGCCGTCTCGGAATCGGGCTCGTCTGTGGTTTCACTTTCGCTCATTCGCTCACCTCCACGTCATAGGTCGACTCGATGAAGGCGACGGCGTCCGCCGGGTTGAGTCGATGCTTCGTCGGAATCGAGCGCGACGCCTTGTCGCGCTTTGCGACGCGGTAGCCGGGGCGGACGAGGTTGACCGTCACGTCCAGCCCGTAGATTCCGATGCTCGGGTCGTACTCCTGGCTCGGGAACTCGGTGTGTTCCTCGACGCCGAAGCTGAAGTTGCCGGTGTCGTCGAACTGACTCGTCGCCAGCTCGGCGAGCGGCAGCGCCGTCTCGAGGAACTCCTCGGCCATCTCGTCGCGGAGGGTGACCTTCGCACCGATGGGGTCGCCCTCACGGATGTCGAACTCGCCGACAGTCCGCTTGGCCTTCGTTCGCACCGGCGTCTGCCCGGTGATCTCTCCGAGAATGTCCTCTGCGTTGGCGAGGTCGCGGCCACCGTGGCCGATACCCATGTGAACGACGACCTTCTCGATGCGCGGTTCGCGCATCTCGTGGAAGTCGCCGCCGGACTCACTCTCGGAGCTCATTCATCATCACCCGTGAAGTTCTCGTCGATGACGACGACGTACTCTTCGACTGTCTCGAAGCCTTCGCCCTCGTCCTGCGAGACGATCACGTTGTTCTGAGCCGAGCCCGGCGTCACCTGAATTTCCTCGATCTCGCCGACTTCACCCGCGTGGGCGCCGTCGACGGCGGTGACGAGCGCGCCCTCTTGGTACTCGAAGTGAGCGACGATTTCGCCGTCCTCGTTGCCGACGACGATGGAGTCGCCAGCGTCGTAGGTCTGGTCGTCCTCGACGATGAGCGTCTCACCGTCGTGGAGGCCCAGCTGGACGTCGCCACCGGAGACGTGGGTCTTGGTGACGATCTTGCCGAGCTTGGACTGTGCCGCGTCCGGGTCGATTGCGGTCAGCGCCAGCCGACCACCCTCGCCGGGGAACACGCGGTAGTACTCCTCGCGCTCGGTGAAGGCCAAGATGTCGAACATCCCGACAGGGCGTTCCTCGTCGGAGATGGCCTTCCCGTTGATGAGGACGTTGTCCTCGTTAAGGGCGTAGCGGGCTTCTTTGCGGTTGTCGGCGTAGCCGAGCACGTCCCGAAGGACGATGAGCAGGGGAACCCCTGACTCACCGTGTGGGCCGGCACCGGCTTTCACCGTGAACGTCGCGGTCTTGCGCTCTACGGGCCAGCTGTTTGGCACCGATAGTCGCTTCTGGTGATTACTCATGCGGAATCATCCTCCGATTCGAGACGCGCCTCGCGCTTCTCGTCTTCGAGGTCCAGGTCCGTCACGCGGACGTTCGAGGTGTCCAGCGGTCGCGGGACTTCCTCGCCGTCTGTTTTTTCGAGCGTGACGTCTTCGACGTGGATGACAGCCTTGTCGAGGTCCACCGTCAGGACTTCGCCTTCCTCGCCGGCGAAGTCGCCACGGAGCACCTCAACGGTGTCACCAGCGTTGACGCGGACGTTCCGCTGGCCGTACTCCTCGCGGAGGTCGGCCGAAAGCGTCGCCCGGACCTGCTTGTGCCGCTCGTGAAGCGGGGCACGTCGTTGACTCTTGCGTTGTTTGTCTGGTTGCTTGCTCATGGTTCTATACAATCATCGTCGCTGCTGATGCCACACTGCCGAATCGCTGTGCGACTTCCCGTGCGATGGGCCCTTTCAGCTCGGTCCCGCGCGGGTCCTCGTTCTCGTCGACGATGACGGCCGCGTTGTCTTCGAACTTGACGCGGGTGCCGTCGGGTCGACGGATCGGCTTTCGCTGGCGGACGACGACGGCTTCGAGCACCTGGCGACGCATTTCGGGCGTCCCCTTGGTGACCGAGACCGTGATCTTGTCGCCCAGCCCAGCTTTGGGGTGGCGGTTCTTCGTTCCCGAGTAGCCGTGGACGGAAATGACCTTGAGTTCGCGCGCTCCCGTGTTGTCCGCACACGTGATGAGCGAGCCCTTCTCCAGGCCTTGCGTGACGTCAGCACCGAGTGCTTCCATCAGGCATCACCGTCCTGTTCATCGGCGACCACGCCAACGACGACGTGGCTTTTCGTTTTCGAGAGCGGTCGACACTCTGCTATCGTGACCGTGTCACCGACCGCGAGGTCGAGACAGTCCGGTGCGTGAGCCGGAACGCGGCTCCGCCGCTTCATGAAGCGGTCGTATTTCGGCACCTTCACGTCGTACTCGCGCTCGACGACAACGGTCTTCTCCATGTCAGTGGAGGCTACCTCGCCGTTCAGTGTCTGTCCGCGCACGGAGAGCTCTCCGTGGAACGGGCAGTTCTGATCGGCACAGGTTTCCTCCGGTTCCTGTACGTTCAGTCCTAGCGCCATAGTGAATCTCCTGTGTTCTCTGTGCGACGAGCGGGACGCGCGACGAGTCGGTCGCCGTCGACCCGGACTCGCTGTCCGTCGACGGCGAACGAAAAGGTCGCACTGTCCTTCGGCACGTGCCACACCCGGTCGGCCCCCTCGACCGTCAGCATCTGTGTCGTCTCCATGACGACAGTGCCGCTGATACCGATGGCGTCCGAGTTGGACGCCGCGACGACCTCACAGTCGAGGCCGACGAGTTCGTGTCGTGGGAGCGTCTCGGGTGTCAGTGGCATTATTCGTTCTCCTGCAGGTCGCCTTCTTCGCCCTGAATCGTCTTGATGCGGGCGATGGCCTTCCGCAGCTCCTTGATGCGGCCGGGGTTTTCCGGCGCACCACCCGCGGCCTGCACGGCCCGGGCGTTCAGCAGTTCGGTCTTCAGGTCGTCGAGTTCCGCCTCGCGCTCGGCGGGCGTCATGTCCCGGATTTCCTGGACGTGGAGGACGGTCATTCGTCGTCACCCTCCTCGTCCATTTCGTCCATCAGCTCTTCGGCTTCGGCTTCGACGTCCTCGTCGAGTTCCTCGTCGACAGCGTCTTCGAGTTCGTCGACGTCGACGTCCTCGACATCGTCGTCAGTCGGGACTTCGACGTCTTCCTCGACGATCTCCTCGTCGACGAACTCCTCGTCGGCCTCGGCATCGTCGTCGGCCCCGGTGGCCACGTCTTCCTCGAGTTCCTCGGCCGTCTCGCTGTCTTCGGGCTCGCCTTCGAGGAGTTCCTCGACAGACTCGCCGTCGGTGTCGGCCACGTAGTCCTCGACGTCGACATCCTCGTAGATCTCGAAGTCGTCGGGGAGCTCCGCGTCCGGCGGGATGATCTTGACTCGGACCCCAATGGTACCGAGCTTCATCACGGCGACGCCGACGCCGCTGTCGACGATCTCCTCTGCGGGTTCGCCGTTGTGCTTGACGTAGCCGCGGTTGAACTTCTCCACGCGCGAGCGTGCACCCGTGACCTTGCCGGAGAGGACGATCTCTGCGCCGAGTGCGCCCGACTCCATGATGCGGTCGATGGTGGTGTGGCCCGCTTTGCGGAAGTACCAGCCACGCTCGAGTGCGTTGGCCAGTCGGTCCGCGACGATGCGGGCGTTGAGGTCCGGCTCGTCGACTTCCTGCACGTCGACCTGCGGGTCGTCGAGGTTGAATCGGTCCTCGAGTTCCGTCGTGATCTTCCGGATGTTCTTCCCGCCCTTGCCGATGACCATCCCTGGCTTCTCGGCTTTGAGCACGATCTGGGTCCCCATCGGCGTCTTGGCGACGTCCATGCCGCCGTAGCCGGCTCGGCCGAGTTCCTCTTCGAAGAACTCGTCGATCTGGGTGCGCTGGAGTCCGTCCTCGATGAACTGTTGTTCGTCGGCCATTAGTCTTCGACCTCCGGCTCTTCGAGGATGAGTTCGACGTCGACCTGCGGGCTGTTCCACGCCGAGGCACGCCCCATCGCGCGGGGCTTGCGACCCTGCTGCTCGCCGACCTTGTGGGCGGCGACGTGCGTGATCGTCATGGCCTCACCGTCGAAGCCCTGGTGGTCGGCGTTGCCGACCGCGTTCTCGAGCAGGTCGAGGAAGGCCTTGCTGGCCTTCTCCGGGTAGCGCCCGGCGTCCCAGCCGTCGACCTTGCTTTTGTGGCCAACGCCCGAGTTGTGCTGTTTGAACGGAACGGGCTGGTCGCCCTCGATAACCGCCTCGAGGTAGTCGACAGCCTCGCCGGCCGTTTTGCCCTTGACCTCGCGGGCGATGGCCTTGCTGTGCTTGAAGCTCATCTGCCGCTCCCGGAGCATCGCTTTGGCCGTCGTGTCCGGGTCGGCTTCGACTGAGTAACTGATTCCCATGATTATTTGAGCGGTACGAACTTCGAGGAGCGTGTCGCTCCGATACCGGCCTGACCGTGTTCGACACTACTCCGGGTGAGCTGGAACTCACCGAGGTAGTGGCCGAGCATCTCGGGCTCGACTTTGACACGCTCGAAGTTCTGGCCGTCGTGGACGGCGAAGGTCAGCCCGACCATCTCCGGGACCACCGGCATGTCGCGCAGGTGTGTCCGGATCGGGTCGTTGGCTGTCTCCTCTTCGCCGGCCTCGCGGGCCTTCTCGAGGAGCTTGTGTTTCTCCTCGGTCAGGCCGCGTACGATACTTCGCCGCTGTCGAGCGGGGAGCAGTTCCGCGACTTCCTCGAGCTCCATCTCCTGCAGCTCGTCGAGCGTGTGGCCGCGGAAGGAGAACTCTCCTTCGTGGCCGATTTGATATTCTGAGCTCATTCGTTGCCACCTCGACCTGTTCGCTTCGAGGCGATGTCCCCGACCTTACGGCCAGGCGGGGCGTTCCGCGAGATGGACTTGGGCTTGCCGGGGTGCTGGCGTCCGCCACCACCGAACGGGTGGTCGACGGCGTTCATCGCCACACCGCGGACGTTGGGCCACTTCGTCCCTCGCGCTTTCATCTTGTGATGCTTGTTGCCAGCCTTCACGAACGGCTTGTCAGTTCGGCCGCCACCGGCGACGACGCCGATGGTAGCACGACACTGCGGGTCAAGCCGCTTCATCTCCCCGGAGGGGAGCTTGACGACCGCGACGTTGCGGTCGTGGGTGAGCAGCTGGGCGTTGACACCCGATGCGCGGGCGAACTTCCCACCGTCACCGGGGCTGGATTCGACGTTGCACACCGGGACCCCCTCTGGGATCTCGGCCAGCGGGAGCGTGTTCCCGGGTGCGATCTCGGCGCTGACGCCGACCTGTAGCTCGTCGCCTACCCCGACGCCTTCCGGCGCGAGGATAAGTCGTCGGTCGCCGTCTTCGAACTCGACGGCAGCGACCGGAGCCGAGCGGGCAGGGTCGTGCTCAATGTCGACGACCGTGCCGGCGATGACGTCGCCGTCCTCGACCTTGCGGTGCTCCAGATCAGCCTTGTAACGGTGCGACGGAGCACGGAACGTGGAGGTCCCGCGGCCGCGCCGTTGTCCTTGGATTCGTCGTCCCATCGTTAGAACACCCCAATTCTGGAGGCGACTTCCTGGGCGTCGTCGTCCTCAGAGAGGCGAACGACGGCCTTCTTTTCGCCGTCCATCGTGTTCTGCGTGTTGACCTGTTCGACTGTCACGTCGTACTGCTCCTCGACGGCGTCGGCGACCTCGCCCTTGGAGGCGCGGTCATCGACGGCGAACTGGAGCTTGTTCTGGAAGTCCATGTCGTTCATGGCCTTCTCCGTGACGTGTGGGTGTTTGATGACATCCCAGCTCATCGCTCGGCCACCTCCGCGAGTGCGGATTCCGTGAAGACGGTGAGTCGACCGGGCGCGCCGCCGGGCGCGAGGTCTTCCGTGTTGACCTCGCTGGCGGTCGCCACGTCGGCCCCCGCGAGGTTGCGGGCGGCCGTCGACGGCTCGTCGCTGGTCACGAAGAGGATCGAGGCGGGACGACGGTACTTCCGTCCACGGGCCGAACCCTGTCCAGCCTTGATCTTCGTCTCGTCGGCGCGGTCGATGTCCGCGTGGACGTCGAGCGCCTCCAGCAGCGAGACGACTTCCTGCGTCTTGACGAGGTCCTCGAAGTCGTCGGAAACGACGACGGGCACTTCGTCACGGTCGAACTCGTGGCCGCGGTCGGCGACGAGGTCGGCGTCGGCTGTCGCAGCCAGCGCCGAGCGAACGGCCAGCTGCCGTTCCTTGTCGTTGAGGTCGAGCGAGCGGTCCTTCTCGGCTTTTGGCGGGTGGGCGCTTCGCCCTTTGACCGCCTGCGGGACGCGGCGGGCACGGCCGTCCTGCTTCGGGACGTGTGCCTGGCCGCGGCCGCTACCGAAGGACTCGGCCGGCGTTCGGAGGCCGGCGTACTCGTCGGACCCGTAGTCCTGCTTTCGGTTGGCCTGTGCGGCACGTACAGCTTTGCCGATGAGGTCGGACCGAACCGGCGTCTCGAAGACGTCCGGCAGGTCGACCTCGCCGTCTGTGTTGCCGTCCAGGTCGTAGATTGTTGCCTGCATAGGTTATCCCTGGTTCGATTCGTTGGAGACGTAGCGCACCTCGGGGTCGAGGCGCGGCTGGTCGTTCGGACGCACCGCGGGCCGGAAGCGCACCAGGCGCTTGTCCGGACCGGGCACGGAGCCCTTCACGAGCGTGTACGGCCCATCGACTTCGCCGTAGTTGACGAAGCCGCCATCGACGGTGGGCTCGTCGCCCTCGCCAATGTCGATGAGGCGCTTGTTGAGCTCGGTGCGCTGGTGGTAGCCGGTCTGCCCCTGCTGGGGGACCGTCGAGCGCACACGGGACGGATTCCACGGACCGAGGTTGCCGATCCGTCGACGCCATCCCTGGCGGGCGTGCTTGCCTTTCCGCTTCTGGACGCCCCATCGCTTGACGGGACCCTGCGTCCCTTTGCCTTTCGTGACACCGGCCACGTCGGCGTACTCGCCGGCGCGGAAGATGTCGTTCATGGCGTGTTCGCCACCGTCCTCGACGAGGTCGAGGGCGTGGTCGAGGCGGTCCGAAACGGACCCACCGCCGACGCGAGTCTCCATCACGTCGGGCTTTTTCTTCGGGACGCTCGGGACGGCGTCGGGGACGGTGTGCGTAATGAGTCGCAGGTCCCCGAGGTCACCGGCCTCGTGTGCGTCGCGTATCTGTTCCTCAGCAGCGTCCGGGTCGTGGTCCTCCGGAACGTCCAGGGTCCGGTCGAGCTCCGAGTGGAACTCGTCGGTCCAGACTTCCGTCAGCGGACGCTGACCGTACGGCGTGTCTTCGTACGCTCGCAGGGCGACGGCGCGCATCGGCGGCGTCTCGATGACTGTCACCGGGACAGTCTCCTCCATCCCTTCGCGGGGGGAGTTAGGTTCGTCGTTGACAAGCACAACGTGAGTCATGCCTGCCTTGTAGCCGGCGAACCCTTGGACGCCCGGCTGCCCGTCGTCAGACGGCCAGCTGTTGAAGCGAGGCGTCTCGCTCGTCGAGCGCTTGCGCGGGCCGAAGCCCAGCGAGCCTTTGCGTGGTCTGCTTGGTTGTGGCATTCGTTTACTCCGTGAGGGTTAGACAGGTGAGGGAGGCGAACAGAGCTTCTTCCGTTCGCACAACCTCACTGCCCTGGTTCGGAACCGTATTCAGCCAGAGGTCGAACCCTTCTGGTTCGTCGCTCGTCTGGTCTCCCCCGACGGCGTCCGGGGCAACGTCGAGTATCGACGGTAACCCGCGCTCGGGTGCCCCGAAGGCGACGGTCATGCCGCCCTCGGCGTCGCGCCGCTCGGCCAACTGGCCGAGACGGGTCGACGTTACCGGCTCGCCGTATCGCGAGGACGCGATAGTGAGCCCGGCATCGTCGCGCGAGAGTGCCGCATCGAGGTCCGCGGCGACAACGTCGAATCCCGTTGTGGGGGCGTCGACGAGTTTCGCCCGGACCGGCCGTCGCGAAGAGACCCTGACGGTCACGCGCTCTCCCTGTTCCACGTCCATATCCGCTGGGACGGGAAGGGAGATCGGGTGTTGCATGCCGCAATTGACCCGGACGCGCCCATCAGCTCCGACCTCGGTCACGATTCCCTGTCTTAACGACCCCGAACCCTCAGATCCGGAGCCGGTCTGTGAACGCACGCGGAGCGGCGGCAGGACGCCGACGTACTCCAGTTCGTCCCGCTTACCCCACATCTCTTTTCGGAGGTGCGGGGGCGTCGCGGCGTACCGCAGCACGGTTTCGACGAACCCGTCTTCCCATTTGCCCGCCCCGTCAGGGTCGGGGTACACTGTCAGCCGATCAACCCGGTAGACCGCGGCCGCGCGGGCCACGTAACCGAGCTTGCGAGTTGCCTCGCGTCTGTCTTCGGCTTCCCGTGCAAGGGAAGACGGCACGAGTACGCTGGTCGTCATGCCGTGACGCTTCCACGTCGCGCCACTAGACTGTGCCGATATCTCCCTTTCCAGGGCTTAAAAAGCCCCCGTTTCACGCACGCGATGCGTCGCGTTCACATGGTCCGTCATGCCGGTTCGGAACCGATGCACGCATTCACTGTTTTGCCGCTTCCGAAAGGTCATGTCTCGTGACGCCATCACATGATCCGGCGCTCAGACGGGGAGATGATTGCCCTCACTTCCCACGATTTTCCCCGGAAAACGGAAGGCTTTTTACTCTCACCCCCGCCAGATTTGATTGCAACGAGGCGTTGCGCGCTGGCACTGAGCGACCACCGGTTGTGAATGTCAGGGCAAACGAAGCAAGCGCTGGTAGTGTAGTTGGTATCACGTGACCTTGCCATGGTCACAACCTGGGTTCAAATCCCAGCCAGCGCATTTCTCTTCATCCAAACTCTCGAGCGGCGCGTTTTATCGCGCCGCGTACTGGATGCTGTGTAATCGCACTGGATCTGCATCGGGTTCAAACACCGACGGACTTCGTCCGTCGTGATTCGCAATCGCGTCGCGATTGCTCACTCCCAGCCGGCGCATTTCTCTGATTCCAAATCGGCAGGCGATGCGTCTTATCGCGTCGCCCAGTCATATAGTACCGCTGTCATGTACTCATCTGAGTCGTCGGAGCGCCACCCGGAAACCGGGGAGTACCATTATTTGTTGCCCCATCGACAATGAGAGTGTATGACGGACGAGACGGTCCACGAGTCACAGGAAACACGGAGTCGCAGAGGAATCGCATCGTACTTCCGGCGGTTGGCAAACAGGCTCAGCCGCGGTGAGCCAGCCCCAGCGGATGAGGAACAGACTGTAACGGTCACGCCGCCGGCCGAATCCGAGTTCGAGGTTGAGGTCGAGCGAGAGGACGGCACTGTCACCCTTGAAATCGATATGGAGTGGAACGAGGATGAGGGAGAGGTGGCGACCGATGTGGCTGCGAGCAAGGCCACGTTCGAGGTGTACGAGGACAGCGCCGAGCAGTACCGCTGGCGGCTCCGCCACGACAACGGAAACATCATCGCCGACAGCGGGGAGGGCTACGCCTCCAAGCAGAAGGCCGAGCAGGGTCTTGAGAGCGTCAAATCCAACGCGCCCGGGGCGTACGTCGTCGATGAGTCGAAAGACGACAGTGTTGTCGAAGAAGGGGGCAGCAAGGCGACATTCGAACTGTTCAAAGACAGCGAAGGGAAGGCGCGCTGGCGGCTCCGCCACGACAACGGAGAGATCATCGCCGACTGCGGGCAGGGCTACGCCTCCAAGCAGAAAGCGAAGCAGGGGCTCCAGAGCGTCAAGACGAACGCTCGCGGGGCACCGGTCGAAGAAGGCGAGTAAGCGTTCCGAACAGCGGTAGTTTCGTTCCTCCAGTCAGACACCGATAGCGTTACGCGAGTATCATAGCGGTTAGGTTTCGAGCGCGCGTGAGAAACCAGCATGACCTGCATAGGGCTTCTCTCGGTCGCACCGGTCATCGAAGGCAGCATGTCGTCGTACGTCGCTGACGCCGTCGCGGCGCTGGAGGCGTTCGATGTCGAGTACGAGACGACGCCGATGGGGACGATCATCGAAGCGGAGGACAGCAAGGAACTGTTCGCGGCCACCCACGCGGCTCACGAGGCCGTCGGCGAGCAGAGCGACCGCGTGAGCACGGTCCTGAAGATCGACGACAAGCGGACTGTCGACCAGCAGGCACAAGACAAGGTCGACGCCGTCGAGGAGCATCTGGGTCGGGCGGCCAGAAGCGACGCGGCCGAAGGCGGAGATTAAAAGGAAGGCTGCCAAAGACGGCGTATGGATAGTCTCAATCGGATGGCCACGGAACTCGTTGACGAGGCCATCGACTTCGCCGACGAACTCACGATAGACGTACACGCGCTAGAGGGTGACGCCGCAGTACTGGACTTCGGCGTGGAGGTCCCCGGCGCTGTTGAGGCCGGCATGCTACTCGCGGAAATCCAGACGGCCGGTCTGGCGACGGTTCAGTCCACGATGGACACTGTCGACGACGCGCCGCTGACCCACGTCGAGCTGTCGACGGACCACCCGGCGCTGGCCCTGCTATGCTCACAGAAGGGCGGCTGGGAACTTTCCGTCGACAACTTTCAGGCCCTCGGGAGCGGCCCCGCACGCGCGCTCGTGGCTGAGGAGGAAGCTTTCCAGCGAATCGGCTACCGCGAGGACGCCGACTTCGCCGTGCTGGCCGTAGAGACCGACGAACTGCCGGACGAGGACGTTGCGAGTCAGGTCGCTGAGCGAACCGGCGTCCCCGAGACAGGCGTGTTCTTGCCGTCGTTCGCGACGGCGAGCGTGACCGGGAGCGTCGTCGCCGCGGCCCGGGCCGCCGAACTAGCCGTCTTCCGGCTGGCCGAACTCGGCTTCGACCCGGTGTCGGTACTGTCAGCCAGCGGCCGCGCGCCGGTCGCGCCGGTGGCCGATGACGAAGCGACTGCGATGGCCCGGACGACGGACGCGCTCGCCTACGGCAGCGAGGTCCACCTCACCGTCGACGAGTCCTTCGACCGCTTCGACGAGGTCCCCTCCGTCGCGGCCGAAGAATATGGCGAGCCGCTAGAGGGCGTCTTCGAGGACGTGGACTGGGACTTCGCGGAGCTTCCCGTCGAACTGTTCGGCCCCGCGGCGGTTACCATCGATGTCGTCGGTGGCGACACGCACGTTGTCGGCGAGACGAGCGAAGGCGTGTTAGTCGAGAGCTTCGGTCTGTAAGAGATGCGCTACAAGGTCGCCCCGCCGGCCCGCTCGCGCTCGTTTCTGGAGACCGCCAGAGAGGCGATTCCGCTTGTCCCCGACAGCGAGGGCGACTGTTGTCGGGCGATACAGACGGCAACTGACATCTCCGACCGCGAAACGGCCCAGAAGTACCTGGTGCTCCTGCAGGCGCTGGGACTGGTCGCCGAGAGCGAACGGGGCTACTACCGGACGAGGACCGACCCCGACCAGTCGGCCCTCGCGGCGGCGTTCGAGGAGTCGGTCTTCGGCGTCGACGTACTCGTTGCTGCTCTCGATTCGGAGCCGGTAGCGGCTGCCGCTGCGTTCGATGCACTCAGAGACGAGATTCCCCGCTGGGAGCGTGAGCGCCACACCGACTGGGAATCGGTCTGGCAGGAGCGCACGGCGAACCTGCTGGAATGGGCCGTAGTGTTCGGACTCGCTCAAAAAACGGATGACGGCTACAGACAGCCAACCGAAAACAACGAAAATGAGTGAAATGACGGGCCGCTACTCCGCCGGGTCGGTGTCGGTGACGGTCCCGACGCCCTTCGAACTCCCCTCGCGGAAAACGAACTTCTGGCCCTCTTCAACGAGATATGAGCGGAATTTGAATCGGACACGGGTCTTGCCGGCGTCGCCCGGGAGCAACTGCCCGCCTTCCGGATAGAACGCCGCGGCCTCGCTGACTGTTTCGAGGTGGACCACGGGCTCATAGCCGTCGCCGATGCGGGTTGGGTGGTTCAACACCATTACCTCAGCCTCAAACTCCTGTACCGGCGACGGGTCGGCATCGCTCGGTAGCAGGACCATCCCGCGCTCGATATCCGCCTCGCGGACGCCCTTCAGCGCGATGCCGACGATACGGCCGGCCTTGGCTTCGTCAACCCGGTGGTAGTGCATCTCGATGGACCGCACTTCGACCTCCTGAAAACTCCCGTCTTGCATCGGTCCAAGTAACAGTTCGTCGCCAGCCTCGACCTCGCCGGATTTGATGGTGCCGGAGGCGACCGCGCCGACCCCCTGAACGTTGTACGTCCGGTCGACGTACATCCGGAAATCGCCCACCTCGCCGGCAGTCTTTGGTAGCGCCTCGAACATCTCGTCGAGGGCGTCCAGCCCCGCCTTGGTGACGGCGCTGGTGGTGACGACGGGAACGACAGTCTCAGATATTTCGTCGATAGCCGTGTCGACGCCGTGGCGCTCTACCCGGAGCGGCGTCTTGTCGACCTCTCGCAGTGCTTGCTCGACTGAGCGTTCGACTTCGGCGACCCGTTCACCGTCGACGAGGTCGGTTTTGGTGAGCGCGACAATCGTCGGGAGGTCCGTCGCCAGCAGGATGCCGAGATGCTCGCGCGTCGTCTCTGTCACCCCGTCGTCGGCCGCGACGGTCAGGAGGCCGTAGTCGAGTTTCTGGCCGACGAGGCCGCGGATGGTCGTCCGGAGCCACGGCTCGTGGCCGACGGTGTCGACGAAGGAGACGAGCCTGTCGGATTCTTCGACGACCCGCGCGCGGTCGTCCTTCCGGTGCGGGTTGTCCATGCGAATTGGCTCGCCGTCCGCGTCGAAGCCGTAGACGCCGTATGAGAGGTCCGCCGAGAGGCCCCGTTCGACCTC
>NZ_JAAOHT010000087.1:0-13995 GCF_011440255.1 Haloarcula sp. JP-Z28
GACTCGGCTTCCTTCGCACACGGACCAGTCAACACGACGTGCTCGATGGCACGGAATAGCGGTCGGTCTCTTGCGCCCCATGTCTTAGTTCACGCTCTCTTGGGATAGCAGCGTTTCCATCAAGTCAACACAGCACATTAGGACGTTCCAGAATAACAATCTAGGGTTGACGAAGCACTAGACCCAGTTTTGGGTGGGTTCGTGGTTTCTGGCTCAGTAAGTGGCTCGGTTGGAATCAACCTATCGGCTCTCGCTCCAGTAGTCGTGTTCTCGGCGGGAAAGGCCGCAGTCGACTGGTCGCGCAGGGCCGTCGGAATACAGACCGGTGCAGACGGACTCGCGGGCTGGTTCACTCCGGAGAACCCGCATCTACGTGAGTGGGAGCAAGAGCGGAGATGAATCCGTCACACATCCACAGGATTGCTCGTTGTCTTCCGACGGAAGCGGTTACTCGGGTAACTCCGCGTCATGGGAACGGCACTCGGGCCAAGCGAGTCGCCACTGTCGGGACTGCTGTTGATTCTGTGGGTCGCCGGCTTGTGTCTGCCTTCAGAACGACGGGACTTCAGTTCAGTCGTGTTATCGAATTCGAAGTATGTTTGTTACTCAAGCATAACGAATCGAGTGTCTCTAATCATGACCCAGCGGCTTCCGACCTCAGTTCGCGGTCTGAGCCTAGTCGTTGCGAACTGTATTCCGCTGGTCGGAGTCACTGTCTGGGGCTGGGACCTCTGGCTATTACTCGTTGTCTACACAGCCGAGGCGGCCTGTTCGGTTCTTATTGCGGCTACGAAGGCGTTGTTCGCTGAGCAGGGCTCCCCGGGACGTCCCGGACAGTACGAGCCGTTACATGAACTCCGGGAGAAACGCGGTGGTTTTCAGATCTATTCGAACTGGCCGCCAATATACCCACGAAACATCCCCTTCGCACTAATGGTGTTGGGGGTCTGGTTCGGGTTCATCGGGCCGATCAGCCTTGTCTACCTCTTGACGATTGGACCTACAATTCAGATCTCAGTGGGCCTCGCTGTGAGTGTCGTGGCGTTGTTCTTCTCACAGATCGAAGAGTTCGTTATTGAGTACATTGGCACCAGTGAGTACCGTGACGTGTCCGCTCAAGAACTGATCCGGACACCGGCACAATTGACGTTGGTGCTCCTTTTTATTGGGTTTCTCACGTTGGGTGGGTCCCGGGCCGGTCGTATAACGTTGTTAACCGGCCTTGTTGTCGGGAAAACGCTCAGCTCACTCTACCGGTTCTACGTGGATCATATCGGAGGGCCTCTTCTCGATGTGGATCTGAAACTTTCAGATGATTTGCCCAGGAGCGAACCGCCACCGGAGCTCACAATGCCTGAAGAGCCGGTAGAAGCCAGTGTTGCCGTCAACAAGAAGTCCGTTATACTGGGAAGTCTCAGCGCCGTCGGGTTCGCACTGATCTCGCGGTTCACAATTATCACTGTCGCGGCATTCGTCATCGCGCTGCAAGTCGGCAACCCGGTCTGGATTGGCCTCCTTTCGATCGTAGTTCTCTGTATCGTCGGTGCTCGTATGCTGAGTTTCTACCTCCGCTACGGAACGATTGAGTACCAGCGCCGGGGTGAGTTTCTGGTCGCCTACGACCGACTGTTAGAGTCACCGCAGTGGATCGCCACGATCGGTCCCGGGACCGAGTACTCCGTTATTAATGCTATCGTTGACCGGCTTCGTGGCACGGGCCGGTTACGGGTCGCCAGCGTTGATTCGGTTGACCGAGGGAGCGTGCAGCTCGGCCCGCTATCTGATCTCGATCGAGCTATCGAGACGCTGGATCTTCCAGTGTACCAAACAGATCGGCCAGAACGGGATCCGACGATCATCGCAGCTGCCGGCGGTTTGTTGCTCTTCTTTCTCGCTGTTCCAGCTGGGCTGTTTCTCGCCCCCGGAGTCGACTCGGGGACTGCATACGCTTCACTCGTCGTCATCGGACCGTTCGCACTAATTCACACCGGCATTCTGTTGTACGTCGCGTTGTCTCGAATCTAAGTGAGGACCATCGCGAGCCATTGGTCGGCTGCTCTCCGTGGCAAATGCATTGATGTGGAGTAGTCGAAACGAATCCAGTCGGAGTCAGCGGTTCGGGTACCAGACAGCTTGTCCGGGTGTATGATGCACCCATGTGTCGTCGTCAAGCAGTTGTGGATCCCGCCACCGAAACCGGCCGTTAGAATCATACGATATCGGTGGTTCAGTGTCCCGTGTTTGGAACTGCATCCGTGTACAGGCTGCAAAAGACCATAGGTCTATTTTCTCTTGCGGAGTGAAAGTATACTGCATAAGCGTCGTCTCGGAACCGGCACTACCGGTGGTCTCAACAGTGAGCCCATCTATATCAGCGTCTTGCGGACTCATTCCGGTGATCCTCTCTGGGAAATCAGAAACGAAACGGATCCGGTCCGGTTTGTACGAACTGGTATCGCTCTGGGTGGAACCGCCATACATTGTGGCCTGCATATCGACGGAGACCACGGCTGGTTCAGTTTTGGCGGCCAACCGAAGGGTATCCCAGCGATCAAAGCCGCCGACATCGTTCACCCCGCGAATGCGTGACCGGCCGATGGTCGTGGCGCCGTCAGGAACCTCCAAATCCAATGGCTCGGGGCACTCTGGCAACGAAGGTTCGAGTACTTCACTGACCGCCCACGGAAGGTCCCGCGGTAGCTCCGCACCGACGAATTTGTGTGTGTCCAGTCGGCCCTGCTTCGGGACAGCGGCAGCAATCCGGTCCGTTGGCCCCCACCCGTTCTGAGTGAAGCCGTACCGACGGTCACTGTCGGCACACGCCTGCATAACGGTCCACTGCGCGTTCGCGCCTACCACGACAGCAGGTCGGCCGTCAGTAAGACAGCCGCGGACTTGCTGGACTTGGTCGTCGCCGGACGGGTACACACTCACGTCAGCGCTGGCACTATCCTTGACAGATGAGACAGCCCCAGGGTTCGGGAAGTCGACTCCTTCAGCGATAAAAACGCGATATCCATCAAGCTCTCCAACGGGCGGAGCCTCTGCTAACGGTGAATTGTTCACAAGAGACCCACAACCAGCGAGGGAGGCTACCACTCCAGTTCCGGCAGCTGTGAGGAGGGCGCGGCGGGTACACGGAGGCATGGTTGCTAGTTCGGTTGTAGATATGTTGATTTTTTCATACAGACGCATGGGCCCTTCTCTCAGCCGGTGAGAGACCACCCGTTCCGGACCACGAAGGGTACCGACTCGTTCGGCGTGTTGTGATTCGGTCAGGACACTCCATTCACCCCTTCCCAACAGTTATGTTTCCTCTTGTCCATTAGAAGACCTGTTTTCATACTCGCCTGAATGACCGGTATCCCAGTATAAGTTGCAACAGTGCTTCTCTCCCTGAAGTCTGTGAGGGCTTTTACTATAGAAGGCAGGCGAAAAACCCACGATATCACGTAGAAGAGTAACGACGGGTCCTGGCTTATCAGCTGCCGCGGACGACTGCATCGGAGAGCTACTCTTTGCAATCCCCTTCTACGAGTCTGGATTGGGCAGTACAGGCTTACACGAGGTTATTCTGTGGGGATGCAGCTTGGGGTGGTAACTCGTGAAGGTAGAGGCCGTCGGCGGTTCAGAGGAAGCCCTCAACGACGCTTGCGATTCCGTTGCCGAGTTCGACTAGTGCGATTTCCGTGGGGCCTCGGCCGAGCAGACACTCTGTGCTGGCATGACATGCGCCACCGGCGTGAACTTCGACACAGTATACACCCCGCTCGACTGGCTCGGAGATGAGCACGACGCCTTGTGGCGGAATTGTCTTTGCCCGACTGACTACGACTTCGTCGTCTGCGTCGCACAAACGGATAGTCACCTCGCGGGTGTCTGTGCCATCGTAATTCCGTATAGCGACGGTTTCGCAGCTGATGAGCGGGCGGTCTGTACACACGGACGACTCATCGTCCGAAGGAGCAGTACGCTGCCGGAATTCGGGGGCCATACATCCTCGTGGCGCTCGGTCATCATATATCGGCAGTCAGTGTTTCAGACACGGAAACAGACGATAGCAATAGCTGTGTGGGTCAATTCGGTGGGTGTAGTCGACACTTATGCAATTCGAATCCGCCCTTGAACGGGTATTGTCCACCGCGCAGCGAACGTGTGTTTCTGTTCTTCCGTTCGGATGAGTGCCGTTGGCGGAGGTTCACAGCGACGCCGGTATCGACTTCGCGACGTCGGGAAGGTGTCCGCTGGTAACGTGCCGGAAGCCCAACGCCCGTCTCGCGCACAGTCGGGACAAAACCGGCGAGAGATCTATCGAGGGTTGCACCGCCGGAGTCACGGTCGTCGAACACTGATCGAGTTCCCGCTCCCTCCGGCGACGCCGTTGCTCGTACTCGTTGAGGGCGTCGTCACGGTCCCGCGGACCGTACGCGAGAGCGTCGGCGAGCACCCACCCATCCTCGATTCCGAGCGTCGTTCGTAGACACCCCCCTGGAAGAGAGACACGCGCCGCCGACGCGATAAGGACGACTCCATCGGCGTGAACCGATACCGGGACGGCTCGTGTGCCCTGGTAATACTGAATCCCGTGCTGTGAGAGTCTCTCGAAGGGGTTTGCTGACCACCCGAGAAGTGCCCCGAACTGACGTTCAAGCGAGCCGACATCGGTGGCGGCGCATGTCGGATCAGTCACCGAGACGAGGCGTACGCGCGTGCCGTCTGCGACGGGAACAGAGAACGCGGCCCGGTCGTCTCTCCATTGCTCTGTGGGACCGTCCGGAGCCGGCGGTTCGGTCGGCCAGTCGAACGCCCACGTGTGGGTCGTGGCCACGACGTGCCGTGGTTCGACGGTCGGAGCCAGCGTCGAATCTGTCGTGACTACGGTATCGAAGGACTCCTGGATGCTGCCCTCGAAAGTCGCGTCGACCCGACCCTGAGACCGGTCAATATCCACAATCGGTCGCTCAGGTGTCCGGATACGGTCGCGGACTCGCCGATCGAGGAGGCTCAACAACTTCGCTCGACGAACGCTCAGCAGCGCCGGTCGGTCCGACTGGTCGGTTGTCCACGACGAATTGATGTTTGGACGTGCGAGCCGGTCCAGTCTGGTTCCAATGGCCTCGACGGGCCGCCTGAGTCCGAGACGTTCCAGCAACACCAGCCCAGGCCGCCACAGTGTCAGTGTATCCGGCCCCGTCCGCTCACTCGGCGGTCGTGCCAACACCGGGTCGAGCCCTACCTGACTGAGGAAGCCCGCAGTTGCGATTGCGGGCGGGTCCTCGCCGACGACCAGCACTTGGCGCTCGTGTGCGCACCCCGCAGTCTCGGGACGGTCCCGTCGCTCGCGCTGCGTCTCTCGGTTGGTGTCCTGCCCGCCGGTTCGTGATTCCCCCGTCATCCAGGCTGCCCTCCCGAAGCCGCCGACTCGCTCCAGTGATGCACACGTCGCCGGGGACAAACCGATGGAGTCAGTGGGAACATAGACGGACCTACGAGGGCATCTGTTCTAAACCGGCACCGCGTGTTTCTGGCTCTGAGACTGGAGCTGGATTCTGCCGGCAGCGTGATTGAACGACCGGTTTTTCACCCCCGGTCATTATAGATAGCCCCTGATTTCGGCCTGGGGCAGTCAATACTGCCACCACATTTGGGAAGAGTCGGTCCGTGGGTATAGGTGATGAGGGGGAATCAGACCCAGTCCCGCAGCGGTACGCCGCCCAGCGCCCGGACACCGGACGTCTCCGGCGACCGGAACAGCACACATAGTATCGATGAGCAATCGACGGCCAGCGACGACTCCTCGGCTATCGCGTTCGACGAACTGTTCCCGTTGCTCGGTGACGAGTACGTCGTCGATATCCTGCAGGCGCTGTCGAGTGACGAGATGCCGGCACGGGCTATCGCCGACGAGTGCGATATGTCCCGTCCGACAGTGTATCGCCGCCTCGAAAGGCTGACCGAGGCCGGCGTCGTCGCGTCGCGCCTGCGCCCGGAGTCGGACGGACACCACAGACAACAGTTCCGGCTCGTCCTCGAAGGAATCGCGGTACAATTCCGCGAAGACGGCTTCGACGGTCGCGTTCGCGTCTGTGAGTCCGCGAGTGACTGACCCTCCAGTGGCCCCTCATTACCTGTCTTCGCTGACCTTTCGGCCCTCCACCGCTCAAACTTGACCGTCGGTTCGCCTGCGATGGTTTTCGTGATATGCCCCCACTGGGAATCACGGCTCTATCCCGTCACCGGACCCGAACAGGATATCAAACACCGTCCGCTCGCCGAGTCGGACGTGTTTGTTCAACGTCGGTTGCGTAATCCCCAGCGCGTCGGCGACGTCTTCGCCGCTGTTCTCGCGGGGCCACTCGAAGTACCCCATCGCCTGTGCCGTCTCTAGAGCCTCGTACTGTCGCTCGCTTAGCTCTCGTTCCAGCCGGTCCTGTATCTCTCTAGCGGTCTGGTTCGTCTCGCGGTGCTGGCGCTGTGCGTACAGTTCTAGGTCCGAAAATTCGTTCTGGATGCGTTCGACCATGGTTCGCGTATCCGTCTCGGTCGGGATTTCGACGACCAACGTGACACCCTCGGCGGTTCGGCGTGCGCGTCTAATGATACCACCGTGCTCCGAAACGTACGACCCGAACCACGAGGAGCCACGCCGTTCGAGAACTACTTCGTCGGCCCCCCGGGAAACGATCGTCATATCTCCAGGAAGGACAGTTCTCGCCGTCTCGGCCACCTCCGACGGAACGTCACCAGTGAGCCGGTAGTAGACGCTGATCGAGCTATCCTGTCTATGAACCGTCCGCTGATGGCTGACCCGACACTCAAGCGCCCGTGCTAGCCGCGCCATCGGGAGGTCGGTGTTTTGGCCCCGGAACTCGAGTTCGAGCGTGTCGTCGGATTCGAGCGCACGCCGCCGCTCTGTCGCTGTAATGGCGTACCCGATGGAAGCACCTAACTGAGAGAGGACGTCGACCGTGCGCTCTCCGAATGCGTCAGGTTCGTCCGCGAAGATGGTAAGCACGCCGTGGATGACATCCTCGTAGGACAGCGGGACGGCACAGACAGATCCGATACCATCGCGGAGCAGTCGCTTGCGCCAGCCCCCCTGTTGTCGACTACCGACGAGGTCGTTGCTGACCACGGGTTCCTCAGTCCCCCAGGCTTGGGCTGCCGGGCTCGCGTCTCCGGCTGTGTCTATCAGAAGGTCCTCGATATCGTCGCGACCTATCCCGGCGAAAGCACGTGGCTGGAGGCGGTCCGACCCGATGTCGGCTTCGACCACGCAGGCAGCTTCGAACGGTTCGACATCCGTCAATTCGGCACAGACAGACTCCTGAATCCCTTCGCGGGAGGACCGCGTCGTAATGGCCGCTTCGACGCGCTGTGTGAGATCCGTGATGGACTCCAGTCTGCGTGCCCGCTCGGTCTGGGCTTCGAGCTCGGCACGCCGCGACTCAAGTCGCCGTTCGCCGCGGAGTCTGTTGAGGGCAGCCTCCAGCGTCGCTGCCAGAATGTTCGCGGCGTCCGTATCGAGGGTTTCGTCGGACTGCCACACTGTGAGAAGACCGTTCCCACCCAGCGGGAAGAGCAGTGCGCCGCCATCCGGAAGGTCATCTGTAAGTGCGTCAGCAGCGTTGTCGACACGTCGCAGTTGCTCGTCGACGAACGCCCCCCAGGCGGCATCGTGCTCCGTTCCGAGCGAGCCGAGATCCGTTGCCGGTGGCAGTTCCGGACCGCTCGCGGCCGGATCGAGACGGCCGGTCTCGCCATCGTATCGATAGACGGCAGTCGCCGGCAGGTCGAAGACGCTCGCCGCCGCCTCGACTGCCGTGATGCTGGCTTCGGCGGCCGTTTCGGCGGTCGTCAGTTCATTGGTCGCATCGTGGAAGGTCTCCAGCGTCTGCTCGCGCTCCTTGCGGTCGGTCACATCTCGACTCGCGACGATGATTCGCGGGTTGCCGTCGGGCCACGCTGTCGGGTAAAACTCCGACTGGACCCACCGGCGTTCGCCGTCGGGCCGCTCGATGCGGTACTCGCGTGTGTACCTGTCTCGTGGTTCACCGCGCTCCACGTCGGCGACGATTTCCTCGACGAGCGACCGGTAGTCGTCCCGGTCCTTGGGATGCAGTGTCGAAAAGAAGCCCTCGTCGTGAGTCTCCTGAATGCGTTCGAGGGACTGGCCCCAGATATCTTCGTACCCCGAACTGACGAACTCCGCGGTAGGGTCGCTGTTAGTCAACTCGGCGGCCGGCGCCAAGAAAATCGCCTCGTCGATCCGGTCAATAATGGCACCGAGTCTGCGCTCGCTCTCGCGGAGCTGTTCGGCCCGCTGGACACGCCCGATCGCACTCGCCGCGTGGCCTGCGAGGACGCCCATCACGTCTATGAGGTACTGTTCGTACTCCTGTCGGCCACGTTCGCCGGCCGCGAGAAGCCCGTCGTCACCGACCGGGACGATGATGGACTGTTCGAGCGGGTTGTGTGAGTGATGCTCGCTTGGGTCGTACGTCGTCGGCTCACTGGCTTGGAAGACCTCGTACTCTTCGTCCGCCGGCGTAAACGAAACCGGGCCAGTCTCCATCGCTTCGACTGGCTCAGTTCCGGCGGTGTACGTGAGCCGGTCGTGCTCGTCATCGTACCGCCAGCACGCGGTCATCGGCAGCCCGAGGACATCCCGTGCCGTCTCGACGGCGATATCGAAAACCGCCTCGGTCGTCTCAACGCCTTGTAGGCGCTCGGTGGCGACTTGGAGTTGCTTGACGGTCCGTTCGCGCTCTTTCCGGTCGGTCACGTCGCGGAAGGTCGCCATTGTAGCGGGGTCGCCCTCGTGCTGGAGGCGCGAGACGGCCAACTCCAGCGTCCGGTGCTCGCCCGTCGCCGTCTCCACTTCGACGTCGTACTGGTTCGGCGGCGACTCACCCGCCACCCGGCGTTCGTATCGGTCCCGGATCAGCTCGCGAGACTCCGGGGCGAACACCCGCTCGACGGGCATCCCCAGCAGTTCGCCCTCGTCGTATTCGGTGATTTCTGTGAACCGCTCGTTGACGAAGACGTACTCGCCATTCCGGACCACGACGACTCCGTCTGTACTCTGTTCGACCAGCGTCGAATACTTCTGTCGCTCCTCATCGATAGCCCGCTCGCGCTCTCGGCGCTCTGTGACATCGGTGAACCAGACGTAGGCGTGGCGATCACCCCCACTCTCAAACGGGAGCACTCTGAGCAGGAAGTCCCTGACACCATCGGCAGCCTCCCGACGAACCTCCCTCTCGACGGGTTCGCCGGCTAGTGCCTGTCGGCGAATCTCCTCGTACCCCTCACGTTCGTCGTCCGGGACGATTGCGTCCGCGATAGGGTGGTCGGTGATGTCCGCGGCCTCGGTCCCGAATGCCGTCTCGAACGCCTCGTTGACCTCGGTGATATACGGGTCGCCGTCGACGAATTTGACGCCCATGATCGGGTCCGGCGTGTTCTCAAACAGGACCGACCAGCGGTCGCGTTCGGTCTCAAGTTGGGACTGTCGTTCCCGACGCTCGGTAATGTCACGAACGCTCGCAAGCACCCGCTGTTCGCCCTGCAGCCTCGCGAGTCGCAGACTCACTTCGACAGGGAACGTCTCCCCGGACTTCCGTTCGTTGCGCCACTCGAACAGCTGTGACCCCTCCTCGGCTGCCAGTTTGACCTTCTCTCTCGCACTGTCGTAGGATTTCGCACTGTCGTCCGGCGTGATTAGTTCGACGGTCTCACCGAGTAATTCCTCGCGGTCGTAGCCGTTCATCGCACAGAACTGCTCGTTGACATCGACGATTTTGCCCGTCTCGGGGTCGTGGACGACGATGCCGTCGGAGATGCTCTCGAAAAGCTCGCGATACGTCCGCTCTAGTTCACGGCTGTCGGTGACATCCTCAACGATTCCAACGTATCGCTTCTTTCCCGTCTCCGTTGTCACGGGATAGCCTGTCGCCGTTACCCACCTTATCTCTCCGTCCGGCTGGCGGACTCGGAACTCGAACCCGTAGCTCTCCTCTGGCGTTCCGTTTCGGATGTCCGCGCGCATCGCCTCGAAATCAGCCTCGAATTCCTCGCGGTCCCGTGGGTCAATCCCTTCTATGAATGCCGTCGCGTCATCGTAAAGCTGTTCGACCGGTCGCCCCCAGATTGCCTCGTAGGCGGGGTTGACATACTCGACCTCGGAGAAGTCCCAGTTCGCAACATAAATGATCTCATCAACGTTGTCGGCGACGAGTTGCAGTCGGTCGTCCGACTCTATGCCGGGGCCTGTTTCCTGTGCTGTGCTGTCTCCGTCGCCGTTCACGAGGCGGCCGACGTGGGTTGCGGCGGCATCTGGCTCAGTGGTACACACCGACCGCGGAAGGGTGCTTGTCGCACCGCGCTCGATGGCCGTCGCCACCGCGTCTTCTGCAGCGGTCGCAATGAGAACGACGACTGGAACCGATGGGAAGGTGTCGGTGGCTCTGTCTACGACGGGACGCCACCCATTCAACTCTCGCTGATCGACCAGAAGGCAGTCGGGGTCAACACTGCCGTTCAGGTCGTCTGGCGGGTGAGTCGTGGTCGTGAGTGGTCGCCCGGCGGCAGTTGTCTCTTCGTCGAGTTCCGAAGCGATATCACGGCCCCCCAGCGCGAACACTCGCAGTGGTTCGCTGGTGGGTGTCATCGGTGAAGCATTTTGGTGTCACAAGAACACGAACGATGATAAATTCACGCACACTCGACGTATCGAGGAGAACGAACCAGGTTTGACGGGATTATAGGTGGAACAGGCGCAATACCACGCCGTCCACCGTGTGTAGATACGCGCCGTCACTCAGGGCAACAGGCTCGTTCGGACAACTGCTCCGAGTTCCCCGCGGTGATGTCTAAGCACAGGCTGCCTACTGTTTCGCCGGAATCGAGCGGAACGGAGCGGATTCCGTTTCTCCTTTTGGAAGGATTCAGTCGCTACAGTGCAACCCTTGCTGGTGTTGTGGTACTCGACCAAATCGGCCAGCAACACACTGACAGGACCTCGGAACGGTGTTTCTGAGTCTGAAACTCGCTGAGGGGTTTTACTACATATCGGCCAGTAGGTGTAGGTAGCCGCCGGTCGGAGGCGGTCCCCGAAAAGTATCCGACACACCTGCCTACCATCGCCCCGCCCGTTCCCCGCTTGGGGCTGGAGCCCACTGAGTGCCCTCTGACATGCCCTCCTCACACGCTCCATTCCCCAGACTCTCCTCTTTCGCTTCACTAAACCTCTAGAACCTGCCGCGCTCTCGCCGTCAGTTGTATTTAATTACCCATCTGTGACGACGCTACACTGACATTAGTAAACTCAATCTGTGCTCCGCCACTGGGGCTCTCTGCTATGGTTGCATCCCAGTCATGGGCGTCAGCAATCTGCTTGACGATTGAGAGTCCGAATCCGGTACCGCTTCTTGTGCTTGTATAGCCGTCAGTGAAAATCTGGTCACGTTCTACTGGATCAATTCCCGGTCCGTCGTCGCTAACGAAGAATCCATTTGTAAGTGTACCAACTGTGACTGTCACGTCTGTACCAGCGTGAGTCACTGCATTGGCAAAGAGATTCTCAAGAAGTTGGCGGACGCGCCCTGAGTCAGCCTCAAACTCTATATCGTCATTTATCATCAGTTCAGCATCAGCGGTCTCCAGAACGTCCCAGCAGTCATCAGCGAGTGATGCAAGCGAAACCATCTCTGTGTCGTCGATTAGTTGTCCCTCTTGGGCGAGCATGAGCACATCATCAATGAGTGTCTCCATCCGGTCAAGTGCCCTATAGCCCCGGTCAAGATGGTTGACATCAGTCGTTTTGCGAACGCCATCAAGTGTCCCTCGTAAGACCTGCAGTGGATTCCGGAGATCATGTGTGACAGTCTGTGCGAACTCCTCAAGCTGCTGGTTCTGTCTCGTAAGCTTCTGTGTCTGGTCACGGAGGAGTCTTTCTCGGTCGACACGCTCCAACGCTGTCTCAAGTGTCGAAGCAAGAATCCAGCCGAATCGCTTATCTGTCCTGTCAAACGCGTCTGGCGTTTTAGCTGCAAACACGAGGAGTCCGTACAACTCCAGTGGATACAATAACGCACTGCGGACCGAGATATCAGATGGGAGCGCTGGGTGGTCGCTCGCGTCGCCCACATATTCTGGTGTGCCTGAGTCGTACACATCCCACAGAAATGTACTAATAGGGTCACCATCTGCGCCATATTCAAAGCCTTCGTACGTGCTGAATTCCGCTGCGAGTGCGTCGGTCGTAGAGAGGGGGCGTAAGACTTCTTCGCGCTCGTCTTCCTGAATAAACCCAGAGAGATTCGTTCCAAGAATCTCGGCTGCAGCACCAACAGTAAGGTCAACCGTTTTATCCGCGGTCGTAGTTTGCATTAGAGCACTTGTCCGCTCTTGGAGGAGCGCAAGTCGCCGCTCTCGTTCAACACGATCAAGTGCGCTCTTTGCATTTTCCGCAAGGAGTTGTCCTAACGAGACATCACTATCATCGAAATCACCACGCTGGGTTGAGTTCGCGAGTAGAATGCCGTATTCCCCAAGCGGAAGGTACAATCCGCTTCGGAACTCGCTCTCGGGATTGTATATGTTATCAGCGGTGTGGATATCGTCATACTGTCTGATTTCACCAGACTGAAACGCTTCCCAAGCAATCCCGTGGTCAAAAGTCACTAACTCATCGGTAACGCGCTGTGTTCGGTCTGACACAGCTACGGGTTTTAGCCCACCTGCCTGTTCATCGTAGAAGTGGACACCGTTCAGTTCGAAATCAAGAATAGCGTCTGCTGTGTCGCTGGTGATCTGTGCGACTTCTTGTTTCGTTTTAGCATCGTACAACTCGTGAGTCGCTTCGTGAAGCTTCTCAAGGCGGCGCTCGCGTCGGTGGCGATCGGTGATGTCTGTGAGCGAGCAAACGACACTCTCCACGGACCCTTCATTCATGACTGGTGCACCGTTCACAGCGAGTACACGCTTCTTCCCATCGGGCCACCTGATTGTGTGCTGGTCCCGCACTTGTTCGCCTTCATATAAGACACGTGCGAACGGTAATTCATCATCAGGGATTGGGTTTCCGTCTAGATCTTTGATATCCCATTCAGGATCGTTATACGCACGCTCTTCTAGTTCTGCTTGTTTTAATCCAAGAACTGTCTCAGCCCTGTCGTTCGCAAAAACAAATTGACCGTCTCGGTTGAGTTGAACTACACAACTCGGGACGGTCTTCAGGACCTGTTCAAGTCGGCGGCGCTCCCGAGTTGCTTCGATCACAGTTTCGCTGGCTGTGACAGCGTTACTGATACTATCTGCTAGTAATTCACAGTCGTCGTCGGCTTCGGCCTTCTGAAGATAGTCAGAGATACCCGCAGTAACAGCGTCACCGGCAATCGACTCGCTCCCGTGCTCAGTAAACAGTATAAATGGGAGATTAGGGTAGTTACGCCGAATCTGGTCAAACAGTTCAAGTCCCGTACTGTTCGGGAGTCGATACTCTGAAACGATGCAGTCGTATTCATCATTACTGAGCGCCTGGAATGCAGGCCTCGATCCGAGAACAGTCGTGACCTCTAGCTGACTATTTACCTGTTCAAGCTGTTCAGCTGTTTTACGTGCGAACTCCAAATCTCGCTCAACGTATAACACCTGAACAGCATCATCCATAGAGTCAAATCGGATGCAAGGTACTAGAGTGTTGCTTCAGATGTAGCCTGAGACGAAAATATATGACGTAAACACGACACTATACAGTGGTTAAACTAGCGGATGCGTGGGACTGTTTGCTATCGGTCTGATGCCTATTGCTGGTGGCGACGAATCTCGTCGCGAACGATAGTGCGGATCTCTTGCTCTGGAAGGGTTGTCTCACTGGGGATGTCAGGTTCCTCAAGCGGCTTTAGTTGTTGTACAGCGGCTTGAAGCCGGTCATCGGTAGCCTCACCATAGAAGTAGAGATCACGCCGGTCGTTGTGGAGGGACCGGAGC
>NZ_JAAOHT010000088.1:0-13921 GCF_011440255.1 Haloarcula sp. JP-Z28
CCCTTCTGCATCCCGACTGCCACTCGCGTCATTGCATCACCCGTATCATACGCATATAGTGTCTTGTGCGAATGGTATAAATCATACGTCAGACAACGCTGACACTCCTGGTACCGAGTGAAAGACTAAATCACGGAACGGACGATATCGATTGTCTGACCATCTCTAGAGGCGATTCCTGTCAGAAAGAATCTATGGACAGTAGTTGAGACTGGCTCTCTCAATGCATAGAGCCCAGGCCAGTTGCTCGACTTGCCGACAAGCCGTATGATACTCATGACCCCCCCAGCGCACGAACTCAGAAGTTACACGGAGGAAAAGTACGACTGACCGAAGCGAAGCAAATCTCGGTCAAATTCGTCCGGGTCGTCGACTCGAAAGTGGAAGAGCTGATTTCGCATATCCCCGATTTCAAGCACTAACTCGCGGATCACGTCCTGTTGATCATCAAAGAGCGACTCAAATTCTCCCCAATGAATCGAGATGAATTGGGCATAGTGTGCGTAACTGCAATGCTCGATCGACGCTGGCGTTGGTAGTGGGTGTTCCTCGTCGAACGTTTCGGCTAGCTGCTCCGACAGCGCATCACCGAACACTCGCGTGAAAATCTCGCGCAACTGCATCTCGATGGACTCGATCAACAGAAACGGCTCAAGCATCTGTTTCAGTCGTGTCAGGAGGTCGTAGTCGGTTAGAATCCGCCACTCGTCGTCTCGATCGACCACGATGTACGTGTATTCTGCGAGTGCATCGAATACGGCGAGAAGGTTCTCGTCTTCACTGATGGTGTGTGCATCTTCGACGGCCGCTCCGACCGAGATCTTATCGAGCGTTTTGTGTCCGACCTCCAGCCGCTGGAATGCAAGGAGGGTCCGGACCACGGACCTGTAAGTGACAATCCCGACGAGTTCGCCGTCACGTTCGACACCGATCTGGGTGTAGCTGTTCTCGAACATCTGACGGAGTGCAGATTCGAGCCCGAGGTCGTATTTGACGGTCTGGAGGGTGTTTTCGATGGGCAGGTCAGCGATTGTGTACATGGATGCTCAGAACGTTGGCCCGTAGCTAACTATGCGTTTCCGTCCGTATCCAAATGACTGCTATGTCTACACAAGAGAATAATCAATTCCACATTTCAGTAAATTACTCAAACACTGTCCCTACTATCTATGCCGGTATCAGCAGTTCCAAGGTGCTCGATGAGATCTTGATAGCGGGCACGAATGGTCGACTTACTCACACCGGTTATATCTGCGAGTTCTGCCACGTTGGCATCGACATGATGCCTGTTCACTGCGTACAACCACGCTCCAGCGAGAACACCCATATGACGCTTGCCCTTTGCCCATTGTGCAGTCCGTGCGTAGGAGAGTAGGTTGTCAACCAACCATGTGGCTTCGGGCGGTGCTGTCGGATATTGAAGTTCGAATAGGTGGCTCCCGGTTGCTTCGAGCAAGTCGTCACGTCTCTCTCGGAGGGAGGCTGTAGATACGCCGAATTGTTCGGCGATGTCAGCCTAGGAGAGGTCGGGTTCGGCAGCTGAACTGGCGATGTAGAGCACGGCTGCTGCATACGAATATGGGGAGACGCCACTGGTGGCTCCGGCTTCGACACCCAATTGTGCTACTTGTTGTGCGCGAGCTTGGATGTCGGCGGAGAGCGAAAGTCCTCACACGCCTCTTCGAGGATCACAGTTGGATCGTCATTCGGGATCTCGAGATCCAATGCGTCTGAGACCCGTTGCATTTCATTGAGGATTTCTGATTTAGTAGCAGTAGAGGTGTCAGAAATTCTGGCCACACGAATCGGAATCTCTTGCAAGCGGCACGCAATGAGGTAGCATGCTGCGGCAGTACGGGCTGGGAGTCGGATCTGCAGTTCTCGTGTCGTGAGTTCTGAAACCAGTAGTTCACCGTACTGCTGAATGTTCGCTTCCAGATTGAGGGCCTGTTGGATTGACGCCAAGTTTTCGAGGACGGCGCCTTCAGATTTCGTGGTCATCTTCTGGGTTTAATCATTTTCCCGTAAGTTCTGGAACGAATCAAGGGTCGCTCGGATTCGATATCTGAGTGTGCCGTACCGATATCGACCGACTATCGCTTCTAACGTTTTGGCGTCGAGTTCGTCAAGAGTCCGAGCCTCAGCGCGGAATGACCGCTGGAGGGAGCGCAGTAACTCCTCGGTCGTCTTCATCGCCTCCGCTTCTGACGTACACTCGCCAGCAATCATTGACTGTTCTTCTCCATCGTCAATGACGACGGTAATAGTATAGATGGCATCGTGCTCAGTACTACTCTGCCCTACGAGTCGTACAGACAGGGCAGTAGACGCAGGGCTCTCGAATTGGAACTCGAACATCGTCTCCTCGTATCGTCCGTTTGCAGTGTGAATCTGCCAGGCGTCCGGGACGTTAATCGAGTGCGTCGTCATTAGTGGCTGAGCTCTGTTAGTCGTGTCCCGTTACAGTCACATCGGCGAACGCTTGCAGACGCGTTACGTCGACAGTCTCTGACAGGGTGTCGAGAGCCTGAGCAGCGTCATCTCGCCGCTGTTCTGCATACCTACGGAATTGTGACTCATCGAATGTGGGCGGGACAACCGTCGCCTCGATTGGCTCCATATCGATCACGTAGTTGATCTGTCGGGCGGTACTGAGCCCGCGACCGAGTCGTTCGCAGTATCGGCGAACCGGTTCGTCGGCACCAGCCAGCGTCGCTCCAAGGGCGGCAGCACCTTCACTGAGACTCCCCGCAGTGTCATCGAGAAATTTCGCCTGGTCGTGGTCTGTGGAGCCGGCTGCGGTGTAGGTGCGCGCAAATGCCTCCGTGATGGATTCGAGAACCGTCGTCAGTATCTCGAAACAATCACCCAACGAGAAGTCGGATCTTGAACGGAGTGACGAAAATGCAGCCGTATAGAGGTAATCACCGGCCAGCAGTGCTACTGTCGGATCCAGCGTAAGCGAATGCGCGTGTTTGTCTGTGAGGGTGACGAGTAGTCGACTTCGGAGACGAACGTATCCCCGGAGTAATTCGACCGCGGCGGCGTAAGGAAGGACATCCTCACGGTCCTGGCGATCTGACAATGAATCGTATACGGTCACCACCAGCTGTCCGTACCACCTGTCGGGGCAATCGTCCAGTACATCCTGGACGAGCGGGAGATTGGCCTCGTCCGCGGTGCTGAGCACCTGTTGAAAGTGGCGCTCGATCTGTGAAGGGTGGACAGTGTCTGTGTCAGTCATCGGTTTCAGTCATCACCTGCTGCTGTCTCGGCACTAGTCTCGTTGAGGTCGACTTTGGATTCGGTCAAGTCACTCTCGCGCCATGTGCCGCGCCGGTACCATGCGTAGGCGATAATCGCTCCAGCGACGTTCGAGACCGCGAATGACAGCCAGACACCCGTCTCTCAAAGGGGTCCGGAGGCGAACCACGCAATCGGGAAGCGAATAACACCGAGCATTAACACGGAGATAGCCGCCGCAGTGAGTGTCTTACCGGCGCCGCGGAAGCTGCCCGTGTAGGCCCGCATAATGCCGATGAAGCCGAACGTCAGTGCGACGTAGCGAAGGAATTGCGCGGCAATGTCGACGACCCCGGGGTCGGTCGTGAACACGTCGGCGATGGGTGCGGCGACGAAGAACACAACGACCCCCGCAGCCGTGAGGACACCGAAGAGTACTTTCGCCGCTAGTCCCGCCGCTTGTTCTGCTCGGTCCGGTTTGTTGGCCCCCATGTTTTGCCCAGTCATCGTCTCCACCCCACGGGCGACGGCGATGGCCGGGAGGAAAATCACCGAAAACACGCGCGTCCCGATCCCGTAGGCGGCGACCACGGTGTCCGGGAAGAGTGCGACGATGACTAACAACAGATTCATCGAGAGCGCCCGTCCAGTCCCCTCAATCGACGCTGGCAAGCCGATGCGGACGAGCCGCCGGAGATACGAGAGGTCCGGCACCATATACTGCAGGTGAATCTGGACCCCGCGGTTCCCGCGGAACATAATCACGAGGCCGACGACCAACGCGATCCCGCGGGAGAAGACGGTCGCGATCGCCGCACCCGCGATCCCGGACCCCGTGTAGCCGGTCATTGCGAACAGCGTCGACTCAAGGCCGCCGAGGCCGAGCATCGCAAACAGCGGATTGCTGTCGAAGCCGAAGATCAGGAACGGATCGATGACGATGTTGAGCACGACCGAGCCGAACATGACGAGCATCGGCGTGATCGTGTCGCCGTACCCGCGCATGAGCGCGACAAAGACGAAGAAGCCGAACATGAACAGCAGGCCAAGTGAGATGACTTCCATGTAACTCGTCGCCAGCGGCAGCACGTCCTGTGATGCGCCCATGACGTCGAGGAACGTCTCGACGAGGAAGTAGCCGACGCCGCCGAGGATGACTGAGGCAATGACGGCGAACGTCACCGTCTGCGAGGCGGCATACTCAGCTTCGCGCTCCTCGTCCGCACCGGTGAACTGTGCGACAAGGACGCTCCCGGCGACAGAAATACCCATCCCGAGCGAGATGAGCAAAAACACCATCGGGAACGCGAAGCTAATCGCCGCGAGCGCATCGGTGCTGTACTGGCCGAGCCAGAACGTATCGGCGAGGTTGTACGCGGTCTGGAAGAGGTTCGTGACGACGATCGGCATCGAGAGAAAAAACAGTGGTTTCGCGATTCCACCCGATGTGAGGTCGAACTCCTCTGGGCCCTTGAAGAGCGAACCAATACGGCTGAACAGCCCCATTACCGTCCAACCTCCGGTTGCTCGTCGGCGAGTAGATGTCGCTCCATGTATCTGGTCATCGTATCGTAGAGTTGGTCAGAGGGCTGGTTGATTGTGACATGGCGCGTGTGTGCGCCGGTAATCGTTGTTGTGAGGCACTCTGCATCGCGGGCTGGCTCGATGTGGTCGTCGAACTCGCCAGCGGTCACGCCAGCCGCGAGTATCTCTCGTAGTTGGTCGAACAGGAATTCGTCGAAATCGGTGAGGCGTTCCTGCAGCGCAGGATCGTACGGAGCCTGTGCCTTCAGTTCGAGCATCGCTGTTCGGAACGCTCTCAGAGACGGATCAGCCTCGGTAGAGAGTAATACCTGGAGGAGCGTGTCAAGTTGTTCGAGTGGCGTGTCACCGTTGGGAGAATCCACTCGGTCGGTGAATCGTTCGTACAAGTCGTCGAGAAAGACGGCGAACAGCTGATTTTTGGAATCGTAGTGATAGTGAATCGAGGCCGTGCTCGTGTCCGCTTCGGCAGCGATGTCCTGGAGTGTGAGATTCGCGTAACCCTGCTCACAGAGGGCACGATACGTTGCATCAAGGATCTCGGTGGCTGGCTCGTCCGCCATGTGGTCGATAGTCTACTTACTAACCGATTAGTCAAAAGCCTTCGGAGGATCAGAACCGACCGAGAAATCACCGCTACTTCCGCCCAGACCAACCGCTACAGGAGAGATACTGCGTCGCTGATTCTGACGAGTGGGTCAAAACTGTTATTGGGAGCAAGACGAATATACTACCAATGGCCGACCCGCCGGAACGGACCTCTTCGGATCCTGATGAGGAGATCATGCGTGCGACCTATCGCGCGCTTCGAGAACACGGTTACGCCGACCTCACGATCAAACGCATTGCCGAGGAGTACGGGAAATCGACCGCTGCCGTTCACTACCACTATGATACGAAAGATGACCTGTTAGCGGCGTTTTTGGACTACATCCTTGATGAGTTCGTCGATACGATCCACGAGGTTGAGACGACCGATCCCGACCAACGACTGGAACTCCTGCTGGACAAATTGCTCGTCGATCCAGAGGATCATCACAACTTGCTGATCGCAATGCTGGAGATGCGGAGTCAAGCGCCGTATAAGGAGGCGTTCGCCGACCGATTCCAGCAGAACGATGAGTACGTCCGGTACATGCTCAGGACCGTGATCGATCACGGCATCAGTGAAGGCGAGTTCACTGACGTTGACTCCGAACACGTCGCCCGGGCACTCATGACTATCGTTGACGGGGGGCGCACACGGGCGGTCGTTCTGGGCGAGACGGATACGCTCGCAACGGCCAGACGAACCGCAGACGAATACGTGAACGCCGTCCTCAGAGCTGACAAGACCGGAGTGGAAAGATCGAACACGGACTGACGACTGGGTAGGCCCCCACGGAAGCAATCTCGTCCTGGATACCACGCCGATGTCAGGACGGCATGGGAATATCGTTCACCGCGAGTACCCATTGACCAGCAAACAGTATCGCATTGTAGATGCCATGGACGACGATTGGAACAAGGATGTTATTGGTTCGTTCATAGAGCCCGCCAAGGATCAGTCCAAGGAGGATAGTCACGACGATGTACGTGAGTTTGCCGCTCCCGGCCAACGCGGCATAGTGGGCAATACCGAAGAGACCACTGGCGATGACGATGGCTGGGACTGCCCCATAGGCACGGTAAAACAGGCCCTGGACGACGCCGCGAAACACTAACTCTTCGCCCGGACCGACGAACAGTACTGTAATTGGAATCATCACGAGAAAGAGTTCCGGATTCTGTTGTCCCATGGTAACGACGGTGTTCTGTGCCTGGTCAGCACCGAGAGCAGTAATGACGATGCCGAGGAGATACACCGCCACGAACAAACCGACGAGACCAGCGATCATCAAAGCGACATCACGGAGAGTTGGCATACGTACACGAACGAGGTCCCCAACGTCGGTAACGCGGAGGTAGGCTCCGACGACAGCTATGAACCCGACATACTGCGCGATAGACGTTGCAGCGAGCACCTCTATCGATGGTGGGGTGAGGGTATAGCCCAACAGTACCATTCCGAGCGTTACTGGAATACCGAGGCCGATTCCCACGACGAACGCTGCCACGATGATGAAAACCGCATGAGCAAGCACCCGTGCCTGTTTCTCGACGGATACCCGGTTAAACATATCTAGAACTGGGGCTCCCTGAGACTTGAAGCAGGACCTGCCGTCTCTTCTCGAGGTTGTCCCATGTGTTCCCCTGCAAACACGCTACAAAGTGGGAACACTGGTCGGTGAACTGGTCCCAGAGAGTTTTGTTAGCGTTCATCTCTTTCATTTCGGTCATTGGGAAGGGCTGCTTCCAGATCTCCGATCTCCGTCGTACACCAGTGACAAAACGCAAGATCCGAATCGAGTTCCTTGCCACAGTTTGGACAGTGTGTACGTTGTCCGTCCGGGGTGAAGGTTAGTCGAGCGACCGCATTCTGAGCGTGTGCGAGAAGATACGCATCGACGGCGTTGAGACTTCCGATCACAAGGATCGGAGCGATTGCTAAGGGATCGACAGCGTGCCAGTTGGCGAGCGCTTCGATAGCTGCGGGGTCAACGAAAAGGACGATAACCCCGAATAGAACGCCGACCCAGGCAAGCCCACGACGCCACCGCCGGAGGTAGAGATGCCCGAACCCTGTCGCAACTGCTCCGAGTAGCGCAGCGAGCCATGGCCGCTTTCGAGAGACCGACCGACCCATAGTGGGACTAACCAGATGATTAGTCATAAGTCTTCCTGACTGCTGAAGACTGTGATTCAGCCGTAAAAACGGCTTGAAATACACGTTAACACCCGATTTCGCTATACCACTGACCTAACGTCCTCATCAAGTGATAGAGTATCTTTTTTATACCTCTAGCTACGTAGTGCCCCTATGCGACACTTCGGACTCAAAGTACGGATGGCCGTGGTCGGGGCCATCCTCGCGGGGTTCTACCTCGTCGCCGTCGCCGCAGCGATGGTGGCGTTCGGCCAGGGCATCCTCCCAATCGCCATCGTCGGCAGTATCCTCTTGATCGGCGTTCAGTACAAGATCGGAAAGTGGGCCGCATTACGGAGCGTCGGGGCCGAGGACCTGCCCGAGAACCAGTCTGCGCAGCTCCACCAGTTCGTCGAGCAGGTCTGCCGCGACAAGGACATGGAGAAGCCGTCGCTGAAGATCGCCGACATGGGCGTGCCGAACGCGTTCGCCGTCGGTCGCCGCGGCAACGGCACGGTCGTCATCTCCCGAGAGCTCGTCCAGTTGCTCGACCGCGATGAACTCGAAGGCGTCATCGCCCACGAGCTCGCACACATCGACAACCGCGACGTCATTACGATGCAACTCGGGCAGGGCATCGCCTCCATCGTCGCCATCGTCGCGCAATTCGCCGTGTTGTTCACCGGCGAAAACGACCTCGCAGACTTCTTCCTTGCTGTCATCGTTGGGAATATCGTCCAGTTCCTCGTGATGATCTTCGTATTCGCTATCTCCCGGTACCGAGAATACGTCGCTGACGCCGACGCGAAGGACGTCATCGGGCAGGGTGACCCGCTCGCGCGTGCTCTCGAAAAGATTCACGAGGGCAACCAGCAGGCTCGCGCCTCGGCGAATCAGCGTACCCGTGGATCGGCTAATCGGCGCGGCCGCGGGCGGGGCAATCAGCGCTCCCGCGACACGAACGTTGATCAACAGGTGAGCGCGCTCTGTATCTCCAGTTCCGACCGCGGCTTCCTCCAGCAGATCGTCTCCACGCACCCGCCCATGGAGAAGCGTATCCAGCGGCTCCGCTCGTAGATGCCCGGGGTCCGTGAACTCCTCGCAGTCATTCTCGGCGTCCTGCTCGGCATTGTGTTGGTTGCCGCGCCGCAGACAGCACTCCGACTGTCCGTATTCGTTGGCCCGAACCGCCGACGCCGCGGTGACTACGGTACGGACGAAACCATCTCCAACAAGTGGACGTGGGTCGTACGTGCGCTCGGTGTCGTGTGTCTCGCTATCGCCGCGTTTATCGCCTACCAAACGTACCTCTGACTTCTCTGTCGAAGATTCATCGACTCGGGTTGCCGAAGTCTGAGTAGTGTGTGAGCACACGTAGTCAGACGTTAGAGGCTCTTCAGAATTGGATGTGTGGACGGCACCTGTTGTCCACCCAGATCCACGAATGCTCTTACTGCATCTAGTGATATGAACGTCGTTAGTCGAGGGCTTGGTGGTACGGTTTGGTCGCGATAGTTTCGCGGAGTTCACCAATTGCGTTACGATCAGCGGTACTAGCCGCCTCCATCACGGCAATCACTTCTCGCCGCGATATCTTCACACCAGACTCGGTGAGTGCGTCCTCAGGCCGGGTGTGGAGTTCCCTGATTGTTCCCACGCCTAGCAAATACGGAATGGACCACGCGGCCATCGTATTACCGTGCGTGAGTGGCATCGCCTTAATGTACGCTTGGGCGTCATCGAGGAACGTCCCCGCGTAGGAGGCCGTCCGTTCGACAACGTTCGCAGCTGGTTCTCGATTGTCGGTGCGGAGGATAGACTCTTGATCGATCCCTTCGTCAGCGAGCCACTCGGCCGGGAGATAGACGTTGTTTTCCTCTGTGTAATCGTCGTACACGTCCTTCGAAACGTTCACCATCTGTAAGAGGAGTCCAAACTCGTCCGCTGTGTCGTACAGCCTTTGAGCGCGTTTCTGAGAGACGTTCCCCCGGGTAAGGAGATTCGTGATAAGCCTGCCGACGGTACCAGCAGCGTAGTAACAGTATTGTTCGAGTTCGGAGCGATCGTTGATACGGAGTCCACCAGTGTCAGCGTAGCGCTCAACGAACATCGTCATTCCGTCAACCATCTCCCGGACCAGCGGAATGACGGCTGTCTGTACGGATTCCGGCTGGTTAGTGAATGTCGCCCAAATTGTCGGTGACTGAGCGACGACGGACCAGTCGGCGCTGCGGTCGACTGACGGTGGCAACCAACCGTCGACAGCTGCCCGGAACTTGTTCATCGTTTCGTTGCTGGCAGGATTGAGTGCGGCATCGAACGTTCGTAGGAGGTTCGCCTGCGATTCAGGTGAGATATGACCGGCGTCCTCGATGGTATCGGCGACGCGACATAGCAGATACCCCAAGCAGATCTGCGATGACATCGGTTCTTCCAGTACATCCACGGTCAAGGCGAAGGTACGCGACACATCCTGTACCGCTTCATGACACCAGGTAAGATCTGGCTCGGGAGATGTAGTGGTCACCATTTCTGGATTTTAGAGTATAGTGAGGTAATAAATCCACCACAGAAACCCAAATCCGCCGAGCGCTGCCATCAGGATAGACAGTACTGTTTTTTGTTGTGTCTCGTATAGCTTGTACCCGCAATACACGGCCACGAGGCCAAGCAAGGGAATAAACACGAGCGAGAGTATCGTCGATATCAAGCCGACGACTACATACAGACTGCCCTCTTCGTTCCACGCCTGTACCGTTTCTCTCAACGAACCTTGTGACTCACTCATAGGAAATGAATGCCCAGTCTGGAAATTCTTACTAACTAGTTAGTTAGCACGTTGTTAAATCCTTCGTAATATCTTGCTTAACACCGTGTAAATTGATTATATTACCCTGTTCAGAACCGGAAAGACTACACGTGAGAGAAACCGGCCGATTCCGAATAGCGTCTGAAACTCCTGCTCAAGAAACTCCTTGCACCGGAAAACCTCACGACTTATTCATCTCAGTGCTGGAGAGACAGAGCTAGGTGACGTACAAGGAGTCTTCGGGGACCGGTTCCAGTAGACCGACGAGTACGTCCGGCACATGGTTCTGGCGGCCATCGACCACAGCATCATGAAAGCCGTGTTCAGCGAGTCGACACGGAGAACCTGGCCCGAGTCCTTCTCATCATCGTTGACGGCACCCGGACCTGCGCGGTGGTTCTCAACGACACGGAAGCCTTCGAGACAGCGCGTCGGGCCGCAGACGAGTACGTGACTGTAGCCCTCCTGGACGAGGTGTCTGACTCCGGAGAAAAAAACCCCTACGGATTTCGGGCGCGAACCCGTGACTCACCACTTCCAACTGGTCAGTCAGTTTCTTACTCCCAATCACCCAGATTGATATATAAATAGTAATCATCAGACTAGGCTGGCGATTTGTCGCCAACCCTGGCTCGTTTCCGGGCTGATCAGTGGTTCAAGACCTCTCACCGGGAAACAGTGGCGTTCTGGAAAGCCTCAGTGTTGCTCGTTTGCCTCGGAAAGCGAAACAGTAAAACCTGATACTAACTGTTTAATAAGTGGCGTGGTGGTCCTCATACCCGTCGCTGCCGGAACTGTGCGATGCCGTTCCGGACTGCGGGTTAGTCCCCACTGGGTGCGGGTCGCAGGCCACTGTATGAATTGGACGCGTCCAGTGAGGTGTTCACCACAATGGATACTACCGGGCTATCGAACGTCGTCCTCGTCACAGTCGACTCGCTCAGGGCGGACGCCATCGGCGCCTACGACGCCGAGCGGCACACGCCGGTGATGGACTCGATTGCGAACAGCGGAACCGTGTTCGAGCGCGCCTTCGCCACTGGAAACTGGACGCCTTTCTCGTTCCCGTCGATCTTGGCCTCGCGGCCGGTATTCGCCGACACCGGACGCATCGGTGTCGACGGCGTCCCGACGCTCGCGTCGGTTCTTTCCGAGGCTGACGTCGCGACGGGCGGGTTCAACGCCGCTAATGGCTTTCTCACGTCACACTGGGGCTACGAAGCGGGGTTCGACGAGTTCGAACCGTTCGTCGCCAGCGTTGGCTCCAGCATCTACAGCCGGTACCTCGCGACGCATCCGACCGTTGAGGCGTGGATCCAACTGGCGATCTCGCCAGTCCGACGGATCAGTTCCCTGCTGCGCGGCAACGCGGACGACCGGCCGTTCCTCGACACCTCGCGGATGTTCGACGTCGAGCACGCAGCCGCTGAGTTCGTCGCGGAGACCGACTCGCCTTTCTTCCTCTGGGTCCACTACATGGACGCCCACACCCCGTATGTTCCAGCACCCCGTTACATCCGCGAGGTGTCGTCGGATCTCCTGGGCACCCACCGGATGCTCCACGCCCACACGCGGATCGGACTGGGATGGGACGTTGGCGAACAGACGCTTGGGGACCTCCGGACGCTTTACCAGGCGGCGGTCCGGCAGGTCGACGCCAGCATCGGCCGGCTCGTGGACACCCTCGCCGACAACGACATCGCAGACGAAACCGCGGTCGTCTTGGCTGGCGACCACGGCGAGGAGTTCCAAGAACACGGCCACCTCGCCCACTATCCGAAGCTGTACGACGAGCTGATCCGGGTCCCGCTCGTGGTCGACGTCCCTGGCGCGGATGGCCGCCGGATCGACGGGCAGGTCGGCCTCGACGCCGTTCCACCGACGGTAGCGGACCTGCTGGACGTTGATGCCCCCACCGAGTGGCAAGGCGACTCCCTCGCACCCAGCGTCTTCGACGGAGACGCCCCGGCCGACGAACCGGTCGTCTCCGTCACCGTCCGCGGCGAGGACGTGACGTCCCAGCCCATCCCCCGGTCACTCGACGACGGCGATCTGCTCGTCAGCGTGCGAGACCGGGACTGGACCTACGTCGAGAACGTCGACGGGGGGACCCGGGAGCTGTACTACCGGCCGTCGGAGCCGACCCAGCAGGACGACCTTTCGGCCGACCCGACCACCGAAGAGCGGCGCGTCATCGAGCGCTTCGAGTCCATCATCGACGACCACGCCGCGACGCTGCGCGACCGGGCGGGGGAGACGGCGACCGGCGACGTCGACGACGACCTTGGGGCGCGGCTGTCGGCCCTGGGGTATCGATAGATGATCAGGAGCTTTCTTCGCAACCTTTCGAGCGGTCCGTTCGCGCCACGGCTCCGCCGGTTCGTCCTCGTCGGGACGTTCGCGGCCGGTGTCCAGATGGTCCTGCTGTGGCTCTTCGTCGATATCGGCCGGCTAAACTACCTGGTCGGGGCGGTGATCGCCATCGAGATAACGATCGCTCTCTCGTACGTGCTCAACAACGCTTGGACCTTCCGAGGATCGCGGAACACGGGCTGGGACGAGTACCTCACCGGCCTGTTCAAGACGAACGTCGTTCGCGGAACTGCAATCCCCATCCAGGTCGGGGTACTGTTCGTCCTCGTCAGGTGGGCGAGCATTCCGTATCTGGTCGGGAACGGGGTCGGCATCGTCATCAGTGGCATCTACCGATACGTACTCGACGCGCGGTGGACGTGGGGGAACAAATGACTACATCTGTTTCCCTCACGCTCGCGCAACAAGCTCCATTGGACGTGAGCGGAAGTTCGATATCGTCGCGCTATTCTACACGCTCTCGTTCGGTTTCGCCGTTAGTTGACCTCTTCCTCCACGGCTATTGAAATCTCGATACCGGACAAAATCACTTCAGGTGATGTCTCAAACTTCGAGATATTCTCATTGCCGACGCGACCACTGTTTCACTGTATCAAGACGCTACTGGTGTCTACACAGCAACCGGTAAGACCACGCTGAACTGAATACCCCCCTCATCGAGTCACTCTCAACCGGCGTACCAACACGATTTCATACCACCGATGCAACAACTCACGAACGGAGTCAGTACCTGCGGTGTAACTGTGGATAAGTTGCAACCACTGGAGGTATGACAGCACAAGAACGAAGCCACCGGTATTCATACGCCGTTAACTGCCACGCTCATCTGATTCAGATGTATCTAATGATCGAATCAGGCTGCAAATTGCCAGAGTTAGATGGGCTGTTTCTGTGGGTATCGCGGAATCCAAATTTGCATGGAGAACTATTGCGCAGCCAGATTGAATCGGGTGAACTCGACTTTGACCCCGACTAAATTAGAACGGAGGGTGGGGGGAACGTGGGTGGGAACAAAAGGGAGTTAATTCATGGGCGGCATAACTAACTAACCAATTAGTACATATAAATCTGTCCAATAATAACGTTTCTAAAAGAATCTCGTGTACGTGTTTACCCCGAGGACTCAACGGCCGGCACAGCCTGATCTCGTGAAATCATCTCGTTGTTCCGGGAGACTCGCTTGAGCTCGTCATATGGATTGCGTCCCTGCTGGCGCCATGTCGCCAGCA
>NZ_JAAOHT010000089.1:0-13585 GCF_011440255.1 Haloarcula sp. JP-Z28
CAGTGCTACAGCGAACCCGTTATTAAATCCATGCTCGAAAATATCTTTCGTGATAACGGCGAAAAGAGGGGCTCTACCGCTCGGATAGGGTCCGCCACGCCTCGTCAAGTTTGTTGGTCACTTCCGACCGCTCTTCGATGTGGACAGTCAGTTCATCGTCGAAGTCGACCCGGACTTCATCCACGTTCCGCCGGTACACTTTGATACGTCGGCGGTCGTCAGAGAGAATATTGTCGTGGAGTTCCAGCAGGTCATGTTCGGTCAGTTCGTCGATCCGTCGGTAACACGTCGCGATGGGGATTCCGAGTTCGTCGCTGAGCTCCTGTGCGGAGACCGGTTCATCCGTCGCGTCAAGGATTTCGGCACTGTATTTATTGCCAAGCGTCTGAAGAATCTCCCCTGAATCCATCGTTATCAAATCATAAATTCAGTCAATAATAAAGGTATCGCCTGTGATATCGAGTGAAAGGAAGACAAACACGCACTGCGGGGCGTCCGTGCGAAAACGGCGGTCTGTGTCGCTGTATCCGTCGTTCTACGGAGTAATAATGGCTCTATCGTATCGTTAAATTGGTGATTCTTCCTCGCTCATCATCGAGAAGGCGCTGGCGTTCTGGTGGACATCGATGCCGCCGTGGTCAATCTCCATCGGATAGATGTCCGTCTCGATGTTCTGTTTTCGCATCTTGGCGACCCAGACGTATCTGTTCACGCCGGTATCAGTCGGCGTCTGGATAAGGTAGATGTTGCCGTCAGTTAGATAATTCTCCAGTCCGATCTCGGTGTCCGGGAAGACGGCCCCCTGTTCGTTGGTCATCAGTGTTGTGAGACCGCTGTCGCTGAGGATGTCAGTGAACTTCAGGAGATACGTCCGCTTCTCCCTCTCGTTTTCGAAGAACAGTTCGAACATGGCAAGCGAGTCAAGCACCAGTCGGTCGTAGTCACCGTCTTCGAGTTCCTCCAGTAGAATATCCAGCGAGGACGTAAAGTCGTTCTCGCGCAGGAGCACCTGCTTGTCGTACACCTTGATGTCGCCGTTGTCGACGTGGTCTTGCCAGTTGTCGAAGCCGAGAGATTCGGCGGCCTCCCGGAGGTCCGACTCGTCTTCCTCGAAGGAGAGGTAGATGCCCTTCTCGTCGTACTTTTCGACGCCGTTGTAGATGTACTGGAGGCAGAGGATCGATTTCCCGGCACCAGGGTTGCCGCTCACCAGTGTCGTCGAGTTCTTCACAATGCCGCCGTTCAGAATGTCGTCGAGGCCCTCGATCCCCGTTTTGGTTTGCTCAATCATAGTTTCGGAAGGAACTGGAAGTTGATTAGATACTCCTCTGTCGGGAATGTTAAAAAGTCTTGCTGGTGTGTCGCTAAACAAACTGGAATCAGTCACCAGCGTGGACGATGGCGGGGTCCACCCAGATAACAAAACTGTCATCTCGCTTGATGACGCCCCGGATTGAGCCGGCGTCGTTCGCGGGGGACCGGTCGACCTGCTCCGGCGTGATCTGGACTACCTGATACACTTCGTCGACGAGCCAGCCAGCTGCACCCTGTTCCTCGACGATATCCGGGTCGAAGACGATAATTCGCTTCTCCGCACCCTCGTCTCCAATGCCGAAGACGACTTTAGGGTCAACAATCGATGTCGTGCGCCCGCGAAGGTCCATGACGCCACGGACGTGCGGCGGGGCGTTCGGAACGGACGTGAGTTCGCCGATATCGACGATCTCAGTCACGTAGTCGATACTCACGCAGTACGTTTCCGAGCCGAGCTGGAACTCGAGTACTTGGCCGGTGGTGGCTGACTGTGCTGCCATTGCAGTTCTTATCCAAACTGTCGCGGATAGTGGCGCATAAAGGTGCCTGCTGGGCTATCAACTTTGATTACGTGGGCGGAGTATTTATTTCGGGGCCGGACGGGATTTGGAAGTAGGTATGAGGATGTCTCGTTCGCCGATGTCTCCTGTCCGACGGGAGCGTTGGTGATATGGCAGATGGTGTCCGCGCCGTGGTCGCAGACGACTCTCACTTCATGCGGAGTGTCATCTCTGATATCCTCAGTGATGGCGGTATTGATGTCGTTGCGCAGGCGCGTGACGGCGAGGAGGCAGTATCGGCCGTTATCGAACATCGACCTGATGTCGTGACGATGGATGTCGAGATGCCGGTAATGAACGGCATTGAGGCAACCGAGCGCATCATGGCTGAGTCTCCGACGCCGGTGTTGATGCTGTCAGCCCACACCGACGAGAACGCCGACGTGACGTTCGAGGCGCTCGATAAGGGTGCGGTCGACTTCTTCACCAAGCCCGGTGGTGAGGTGTCGATGGAGATGTCACGCCTGAAAGACCAGCTGGTCGAGATGGTCAGTTCTGTCGCGGCAGTCGATGTCGGCGCGACGGGCAGCCGCAGCGGGACAGGCAGCGACAGCGGAACGGCACCGACAACCGCCGGCGGTTCGGCCACTGACCGGAGAGGGACCGGAGGCTCGTCGGGCCAGACGACCTACGTCGCGAACCCGACGCTCGTCATCGGCTCTTCGACCGGCGGCCCGAAGATGGTGGAACAGGTAATGGAGAACCTCCCCATCGAGGCCGACCTGCGGGTGCTCATCATCCAGCACATGCCGGAAGGGTTCACCGGCCGGTTCGCCGAGCGGATCAACACGCGAAGCGATTACGAGGTTCAGGAGGCCACCGACGGGGCACGCATTGGCGGCGGCGAGGGACTTGTCGCCGCCGGTGACCGGCATATGGAGGTCAAAAACTACCGGAACGGCCGACTGCGGACGAAGTTGACACAGGACGAACCGGTCAACAGCGTCCGTCCGGCCGTCGACGTGACGATGCGGACGGCCGCAGAGACCATCGACGACCCACTCGTCGGGCTCATCCTCACCGGGATGGGCGAAGACGGCGCGGACGGGATTCGGCGCATCAAGCAGGCCGGTGGCAAGACCATCGCACAGGACGAGGCCACGTCCGCGGTGTACGGCATGCCAAAACGCGCCGCCGAGACGGGCTGTGTAGACACTGTCTTGCCTATCGACGACATTGCGGACGGCGTTATCGACACGATTACCACTGAGGTGACCTGACAATGGACGACCAGTATTTAGACGCATTCATCCGTGAAAGTGAAGAAGCGATTACCGAACTCAATAACTCACTGCTCGAACTCGAGTCTGACCCCTCCAACACGGAGGCGATGGACTCGATCTTCCGGACAGCCCACACGCTGAAGGGCAACTTCGGAGCGATGGGCTTTGACAACGCAGCAGACCTCGCGCACGCGATGGAGGACCTTCTCGACGAGATGCGCCAAGGCGAGATGGAGGTCACGCCGGACCTGATGGACCTTGTCTTTGCCGGCGTCGACCAGATAGAAGTTATCGTCGGGGAGATCGAGGAGCACGGCGAATCGGGGACGGAGACCGACGAGATGGTCGAAGAGCTCCGGGCCGTCCTCGAAGAGGGGGCCGCCGCCGCGGGTGGCACCGAAACGACAGACGACGGCTCGTCGGACAGCGACGAGTCGCTCACCACGGATGCGGGCGTCAGCGATGCCGACATCGACGGCGATGCCGTCGACGAGCGGGTCCTGCAGGCGGAAATCAGTGTCGGAGAGTCGGATATGCTCGGCGTTGACTCGATGCTGGCCGTCGAGTCCATCGAGGGGCGGTTCGACATTCTCGATTCGAGTCCGAGCCGTGCCGATATCGAGGACGGCGAGTTCGAGGACACGTTCGTCCTGTACCTCGACGGCCCCGACGCGGCGACTGTCGACGCCGAACTGGGAACGACTGGGAAAGTCGACAGCTTCGACGTAACGGACGTGACCGACGAACTGGTCAGCGGCACAGGCACCGACTCCGATGCTGCCGACGATAGCGGGGCGGGCTCGGATTCGGGTTCGGACCCCGACCCAGAGGCTGAGGAAGAACACAGCGTCGACGAAATCAAGTCCGTCCGCGTCGACGTGGACCAGCTCGATGACCTTCACGGGCTCGTCGAGCAACTGGTCACGAGCCGAATCAAGCTCCGGCGTGGCGTCGAGAAAGACGACCTCGACTCCACCGGCGAGACGCTGAACGAACTGGACAAGATCACGGCGAATCTCCAGAACACAGTGATGGATATGCGGCTCATCCCGTTGAAGAAAGTCGTCGGGAAGTTCCCGCGGCTCGTCCGGGACCTCGCACGCGAACTCGACAAGGACATCGAGTTTGAAATCGAGGGCGAGGACATCGAACTCGACCGAACCATCCTCACCGAGATTTCGGACCCGCTGATGCACATCCTGCGGAATTCAGTCGACCACGGCATCGAGTCGCCCGAAGAGCGCGAACAGGCGGGCAAGTCACGCACCGGCCACATCACGCTCCGGGCCTCCCGCGAGCGCGACCACGTTATCATCGAAGTCGAAGACGACGGGGCCGGGCTTGACGTGGATGGCATCAGAGAGAAGGCCATCGAGAAAGGCGTCCGCTCGCCAGAGGAACTGGACGCGATGGACGACTCCGCGGTGTATGACCTCGTGTTCCATCCCGGCTTCTCGACGGCCGATGAAGTGACCGACACCAGCGGGCGCGGCGTCGGAATGGACGTCGTCCACGACACGGTCTCCCAGCTCGACGGGTCGGTCAGCGTCGACTCCGAACCGGGTGAGGGAACGACTGTCTCACTGCGCCTCCCGGTGACGATGGCGATCGTCAAGGTGCTGTTCGTCAAGGTCGGCGGCGAGGAGTACGGCGTCCCAATCAAGAACGTCGACGAGATTACCGGGACGGAAGAGGCAAAGCAGGTCAACGGTCAGGAAGTCATCAAGCACAACGACGAGATCTACCCGGTCATCCACCTCGACGACACCTTCGACATCGAGGGCGAGACAGCCAACGGCGACGGGATGCTCGTCCGCATCCGCGAGTCTGAGCGCCAGGTCGCACTCCACTGTGACTCGGTCAACAGCCAGGAAGAGGTCGTCGTCAAGCCCCTGGAGGGTATCCTCTCGGGAACACCCGGCCTCTCGGGCACGGCCGTCCTCGGCGACGGGAACATCGTCCACATCCTCGACGTGGTGACGCTATGAACAAAGGCAGCGAGCGGACTTTCAACGACCTTGTAGAGTTCATCGGCGAAGAGATGGACTTCGAGTCGGGCTTTTACAACGACTCGTATCTCGACCGCCGCATCACCGCGCGGATGCGTCGGACCGACACCGAGGACTACCAGACCTACCAGCGACTGCTGGAACGCGACAACGGCGAGCGTGAGGAACTGCTCGATTCGCTGTCGATCAACGTCACCAGCTTCTTCCGGAATCCGGAGGCGTGGGAGCGACTCCGGCCGGTCCTCCGAGAACTCACGGAGAACAACCGTCGCGTCAGGCTCTGGTCGGCCCCGAGTGCCGACGGCCGCGAGCCGTATTCGGCGGCGATGCTGGCACTCGACGACCCCGAGATCGACGCCCGTCGGGTCGAGATCACGGCGACAGACATCAACGCCGACATCCTCGAAGAGGCCCGCAAGGGGACCTACGCGACCTCCCAGACGACCGACATCGCCGATGAACTGGAACCGCTGGACGATTACACGAAATACATCGAGCAGGACGGCGACACGTTTCAGGTTCGGGACCAGGTCAAAGAGATGGTCACGTTCGAGCAACACGACCTCATCCGAGGCGACCCCAAGCGCGATTTCGATCTGGTGTTCTGCCGGAACCTCCTCATCTACATCGACTCGGAGTTCAAGGTCCCCATCTTCGAGACGATCCGCGGGTCACTCCGTGAGGGCGGCTATCTCATGATCGGCATGACTGAGACGCTGCCCGCGGAGTGCCGGGATTCCTTCGAAGCGGTCGACAAACGACACCGCATCTACCGGCGTGTGTAGCGACCAATGAGCCTCTACGAACTGGAACGGGACGGCAATGCACAGGAACTCATCCGCCTCCTCAGGGAGAGCGACAACGAGCGGGTCAAGACTCGTGCCGCGGAGCTACTGGGGAACTTCGAGGACCACGACGACCGGCGCGACGTGGTCAACGCGCTCGTGAACGCGGCACAGAGCGATAGCGACGCGATCACCGGGGCGGCTATCGACTCGCTTGACGAACTCGGTGACGACGCGATCACACAACTCATCGGGAGTATGGCCGGCGTCGACCTCGAAGACGACGCCGCCGACTGGGTGAAGGCGAAGGCGTATATGCAGGTGCTCGACGCCGACGTGCCGGAACTTCGGATGGCAGCAGCAAACGGCCTCGGGAATCTGGACCAGGCCGACGCGGTCCCGAAGCTCGCAGAGCGCTTCGAGGACGCCGACCCGCGAGTGCGGGCGCGAGCGGCCCGGTCGGCCGGGAAGATCGGCGACTCGCGGGCAACGACGCCGCTGGAGTCCGTCCTGTCGGACCCAAAAGCTGGCGTCAGGCGCGAGGCGGCGGATGCGCTGGGGAATATCGGGAACCGACAGGCGCTTCAGGCGCTGTTGCCGCTGTACGAGGACGACGACGAGCGCGTCCGGCGCATCGCCGTCGGGGCGTTCGGGAACTTCGGCAACGACCGGCCGGTCGATTATCTCATCGAAGCCCTCTCGGACGACTCCGCCGCCGTCCGCCGGACGGCCGTCTACTCGCTCATCGAACTTCTATCGAACGTCCCGACTGACCAGAGCCACGAGATACGGGACACCGTCGTCGAGAAGCTCTCGAACACGGACGACCGGAGCGTCGTCGTGCCGCTGGTCGAGATTCTCGAAGAGAGCACGCAGGCCGCCCAGCGGCGCAACACCGCCTGGATGCTCGGCCGGGTCACCAGCCAAGAAGAGCGTGACCGCGTCATCGAATCGCTGGTCGACGCGCTCGGCGACGACGACCAGATGCTCCGGCAGTTCGCCGCCACCAGTCTCGCTGAACTCGGTGACGACGACAACATGGTGGAGCGACGACTGCTCAAAATCGTGCAAGACGACGGCGTCGACCCCGATATCCGCGGACAGGCTATCTTCACTCTCGGGAAGGTCGGCAGCGAGCGGTCCCGAAAGACGCTGGATAAACTCATCGACGAGACCGAACACGACGTGGTCAGGAAGAAGGCCTTCTCGGCCATCTCGAAGCTCGGTGGCCGCGGATGAGTCAGCCGAGTGGATTAAGACGTGGCGGGGCGTACACGAGAGCGATAGCTGGCTAACCGATGAGCGACGGAGAACACGCACTGGTCGATACGAAGGGGAAGTTCGTTCAGGTCGTCTCGGACGGGCGCAAGCGAAACGACATCGAGTGGCTACCCGGTCGGATTTTGCTCTCGAACAAGCGGCTCGTCCTTGCGACCAACGACGGCAAGCGGACCATCCCGCTGTCGAAGGTCAGCAGCGTCACGGCCAGCCAGATGAACCAGCCACTCGCACAGGTGGACAGCTACATCAAGGTGCAGGCCGGCCGGAACGTGACGCTCATCTCGGCGAAGAAAGCCGATGAGTTTCAGGAGAAACTGTACAGCACGCTACTCGACCAGACTGTCGTCCTCGTCAACCACCCCGCAGTCAAGGGTGGCGTTGTTCAGGACGGCGGCTGGGAGAAGGGGCGGCTCAAGCTCGACGGCGACTGCATCAATCTGGCCATCGCCAGCGGCACGTTCGTCGAACTGGACATCGACGACGTGGGGACCGTCGAGGCCAAGGAGAAGACGATCCGCGGCGACGAGCGACCACTGCTAGAGGTCGAACACACCATCGAGGGCACCAGCGTCGAAACCCACATCACGGGGACGCCCCGACACGTCTCGCTCATCGAGGGGCTCGTCCGGCAGGGCGAGCAGCGCAATATCGCCGACGACGTGGAGCTCTCCGATAAGGAGACACAGGTGCTGATGGCGCTGTACTCCGGCATCTCACCGTTCAAGATCCCGGAGTTCGTCGATATGGAGATCGAGGAAGTTGAGGACGTGTACGACCGGTTGATGGAGTCCGATATCCTCGAACCGGTCCGGACACGCCGGGAGGTCCAACTGGAGGCTCGCGGCCGCTCGATCGCAAGCGACGCAATGGCTGACCAGTAGCGGCGATGACACCCTGAATGAGCGTGGTTTTGGAAACAGTGTACCACAAGACGGACATACGTTCGGTTTGTCATAGATTGTCATGGACGGGCCCGACAGCCACCGGATATCGGTACTGCATGTCGACGACGAACCGGGGCTCGCGGAGACAACAGCCGAATTTCTCCGACAGCAGAGCGACGGTTTCAGCGTCGAGACGGCGACCAGTACCAGCAAGGGGCTCAAGCGTCTTACCGAAGCGCCGTTTGACTGTATCGTCTCGGACTACGACATGGCAGACATGGACGGAATCGAATTTCTCAGGGCCGTCCGGGCGGAGTATCCGGACCTGCCGTTCGTTCTGTTCACTGGGAAGGGAAGCGAGGAAGTCGCCAGTGAAGCGGTTTCGGCGGGTGTAAGCGACTACCTCCAGAAGCGGGGCGGGACCGAGCGGTACACGCTGCTCGCGAACCGTATCACGAACCTCGTCACACAACACCGTGCGGAAGAGCGCCTCAAGACACGGGTCCAGCAGCAAGAAGCCGTCGCTGACCTCGGCCAGTACGCGCTGACAGGATGTGGCCTCGATGCGTTGTTCGAACGGGCTGTCGAGTCCGTAGCAGCAGGCCTCAATACGGAGTACAGCAAGGTGCTTGAGTACCGGCCGGCCGACAACAAGTTCCTGTTGCGTGCTGGTGTCGGCTGGCAGTCGGGGCTGGTCGGCGAGGCAGCAGTCGGGGCCGGCGAGGAATCACAGGCCGGATACACGCTCCAAACCGAAGAGCCGGTCGTCGTTGAAGACCTCCGGACGGAATCGCGGTTCAGTGGTCCGTCGCTGTTACTGGACCACGGTGTCGTGAGTGGTATCAGCGTCATCATCGGAACAACCACCGAGCCGTGGGGCGTGCTCGGGGCGCATGCGAGTGAGCGGCGCCCCTTTACCGAGGACGACATCACGTTTGTCAGAGGCGTCGCAAACACCCTCACAAATGCCATCGAGCGGGAACAGCTCGAAGGAACCCTCCGGCAGGCAGAGCAACGGTACAAGACCCTGCTGGAGAACTTCCCTGGCGGCGGCGTATTCCTGTTTGATGACGACCTTCGATACCTTATCGCTCGCGGTGAGGGGCTCAGCGCGTTCGGTCTCACGCCGACCGACGTGGAAGGGAAGACCCTCGCAGAAGTGTTTCCGCCTGCGGTTGTCGAGAGACAGAAGCCGAAGTACCGCGCCGCACTTGACGGTGAAACACAGGTCTGGACACAGGAGTACGAGGGCAAGCAGTACCGGCTGTCAACGCTGCCAGTGACGGGTAGCAGCGACAAACAGCTCGGCATGGTTGTCTCAATGGATATCACCGGCCTGTCCGCGAGCGTGTGACGGTCGGTCCGACTCCAGTGAGCGGGACGGTTCGACGCGTTTTTGAATCGCGGTTGATTGAGAACAGGTATGGCAGAATTCACGGTCGCTGTCTCCGACCCGGAGGACGGCCACACCTACCAGATCGACGTTGACGGACAGGACGCAAACCGCTTCATCGGCCGCGAGCTCGGCGACGAGGTCGACGGCGGCGCTGTTGGCCTCGATGGCTACTCGCTTGAACTGACCGGCGGCTCGGACACTTCGGGTCGACCGATGCGACCTGACGTTCGCGGCGTCACGACGAAAGAAATCATGTCCGACGGCGGCGTCGGCTTCGAGCCGACCACCGACGGCGAGCGCAAGCGGATCACCGTCCGCGGCCGCGAGGTCAGCGACGACACGCGCCAGATCAACGCAAAAATTACGGCCCGCGGCAGCGACGATGTGGCCGAACTCCTCGGCGACGACGACGAGTAAGTCACGTGTCGGACCGCGTTCCCAGTGACCACGAAACCCTCGAGACGCATCGCGTTCCCGTCGAGTCGGTCGGTCGAACCGACCGACCACGGGTCGTGCTCCCGGAAGAACTGGCTTTCGACGACGGTGACACCATCCGCCTCGCACTTGACGGCGACCGGTACCACGCCGTCGTCGAGACGAATCTTGACGGCGAGCCGGTACTCTCACACGTTGCCGACAACCGCCGACTGGCCCGCGAACGGGACGGGACAAATCGCCTCGCAGAGTGGGTCGCCGATAGCGATGTCTCACTTGGCGGCTCAGCGCATCTCGACGTGGTCACTGACGGAACGGAGTACGGCCTCCGAACGCCGGGCAAGCGCGTCGTCTATACCGCGACCGACGGACCGGACTCCTCGCTGTCAGATATCGCTCGAAATCTCGACAACTGACGCCGTTGGCCGCTGTTCTCCTGAATAGATCCGATTTTTGCTGTTGATACTCGCGCGAAACGCTCAATATCAGTGCTGCTGTACTTCGGGTAACGGACGAATGTCGGAATCAGTGATCGCGGATTTCGTCGGCAAATTCAACTCCGAAGTGGCCGGTCGGGGCGACCCTATCAGAGGTCGGGTCGTCCTCTCCCAGAAGCGGCTGGTACTGGCCGCAAGCGAGGACGACAAGCTGACGATTCCACTGGATTCGATTTTCGACATCGCCGTCGGGCAGGTTCCGCCCGATCTGGGCGATTTCTTCGACTCGACAGTGACGATTGCCTTCGAGCACAGGGGAAAGCGACTCGTCGCAGCCATCGAAGCCGGCGACGAGAAAATAGAGAAGTTCGGGACGGTACTGTTCAAGGCCATCATCAATGGGACCGAGACAACGGTCAAAGAGCGCGCCCGTGTCGGTGGCCGCGTCACGGAGGAGTCGTTCAAGACCGCGAAGCTGTTTCTCACGCCCGGTAACGTCGAGTTCCGACACAGCGACGGGTCGTTCAACGTCGACCTGAAGACAGTGTCGGACTTCGACCGGAACACGCGGGAGATTAACGGGAAGGGCCGGCCAGTGCTGACAGTCCGGCACATGAAAGACGGGACGGCCATGACGACGCTGGCTGCGATGGCATCGAACCGCAAGATGTCCATCCTCGGGCGCTATCTCCGCCGTGAGTACGCCGAGCTCATGGAGGAAATCGAAGACGTCGACCTCACGAAGGACAAAAAGGAGGTGCTGGTCGCAATGTACTCGACCGGCGACATGGACGGAATGCCGCTTGCGAGCATTCTCGGCAAGGACTCCTCGCAGGTGTCGATGATTCTCCAGGATCTCGCCGCTGACGGGCTCGTACAGGACGGCTCCGACGGGCCGACGCTCACGCCGACTGGGAAGGTCGTCGCCAGCCGTCACCTGGAAGATGTGAACGCCTGACTGGCGACTGCCTCCGTCGTCTTACTCCTCGGCTCCGACAATCGTACTCACTCTGGCGTTTTCTTTGAGCTTCAGCCCCGCGCCGCCGACCGACAGTGGCACGCGCGGGAGTGCGTCGACGTGCAGAGTCGGGTGAGTCGCCCCACGTTCGAGCAGTGCCGTCCGCGCCTGGAGCGTCACCGTAGCCTCGCCGGTCAGCGACTCGTTGTACTCGACGAGGTACTGGCCGCCTCGCAGCGTCCACCACTCGTAATCGTCGTCCGGGTTCCGCTTTTCGCTTGCGTGAGGCACCACTTCAGCCGCATCAAGCTCACCGCCGCCGAAGTCGATTCGTCCCGGTTCGACGACTTCATACACCGCAGCGACGGTGAGGTCGAACCCCGGGCTGTCGGTCTGGGTCGGTTCGTGGACGATATCTGTGACGTACTCGCCGAAGTCTGTCATATGCGACTGTATTCGGCGAGTGTGCCTAAAAGTGAGGCTGAGACGGGATAGTGACTTGCAGGAGGAACGCGGCACTTTTGCCCGGCGAGTGACTCCCTCTCTGCATGACCAAACACACGGAGTTTCTGGCGGGCGAGCGGCCTGAAGACGTGCTCTTCTTCCTGCACGAGGACGCCGTCTCGAACCCGGGCGCACTGGCTGAGTACGCTGACGAAGTCGAGGACGGGCACATCCTCGTCCTGCCGGGCGACGACGGCCGAAGTGCGTTCCAGTCGGCGACGGGCATCGACCCGATGGGGCTGGCTCAAGAGGCGATGGGCACGGAGGGCGACATTCACGACGACCTGACCGACGCGGTCTGTCCGGTCGCCGAGGAAGAACCGGAAAGCAACCACACGACCCGGTTTGTCTTCGCCTTCGCCGAAGAACAGAACGAGGACGTGGGCGGCCTCTACGCTGAGGGCGACGTGGTCCACGCCTACGCGGTCTGTGCCTGTGGAGAACGGTACAGCGACAAGTGGGTCGTCGGGGAGTAGCTTACAGCAGGAACGGTTCGGCAAGTCGGACGAGCAGTGCCTTCGGCAGGCCAGTGACCAAGGTACCTTCGTGGGAATACTGTATCTCTACCTCGTCGCGCGTGACGCCGTGACGGAGGTGCTGGACGCCGTCAATCACGAACCAGCAGCCGAGGAGCGCTCCCGTGGCGACGACCCACGTCGGGCCGGCGGCCGCGACCGTGTACGCCACGAACCCGAACACGAGGAGGCCAAACACTACGTGGTCGGCGTAGTCGCCGACAGCGACCTGAGCGGCGTCGGCAGCGAGCCAGACACAGAAGGCCATCGCCGCCACGGCCGCGGCGTACCGTATTGAGCCGTCGAGGACCAGCAGCGTCGCGCCGACAGCGACGGCGCTACTGAGACGCTGTCGGACGGCTGTCTCGCGCCAGATTCGCGTGTGGAGGGACTCGGGCATCACCCAGAAGTGACGACTGAGGGGCAAATCAACGTTGCGTCGGGCGACGATACACCGCCCACTTCACTCGCGAGTCCACCTATCGGTCGGTATCGACACCTGCCTCTTCTTCCTCAGGCAACCGCCGGAAGGCGTCCACGATAGCCTGCTTCGCCACCGCGCCCTGCGTCGTCCAGTGGTGGGCGTAATCCATCATGTCGTCGTAGATGTCGGGCTTGCAGCCCGCGGCTTTCGGGTGGCCGCCACCGTTGACCTGCTGGGCGACCTCGTGGGCACGCTCGAAGCTGTCCGTCCCACGAATGGAGGCGGAGCCAGCGGGCTTGACGATGACGGCGGCGTCCGCGCCCTGCTCGCGGAGGGCTTCGGCGACCTCGTTCTGCGAACAGCGGCCGTAGGTGACGCCAACTGTCCACTCGCCTACATCGCGGAGTTCGGCCCGGTCGACGGCCTTCTCGATGAGTGCCTCCTTCTCGACGCGCTTCTCGTCAAGGAACTCATGGAACTCCGGGGAGAGGTCGGGGCCGTGGTCCCGAACTGCCTCGATGTACTCCTCTGGCTCGCTCCAGTACGAGAGGTCTGCGAGGTCGTCGCTTCGGAGGTCGTCACGGATCCAGAGGTCGTGGTCGCGGGTGACGGCGGCGAGGTCGGCCCACTGCTCGTCGAAGTCGTAGTCGAGTTCCGACAGCGCCACGTCGGCGGTACATACTTCCTCAGAGTCGCCGACAGTGCGTTCGACGCCGGACGCGTCCACGTCGGCGGCGAGGTCGTCGGGCCACTGGTGGTGGTCGAACCAGACGACCCGCTCGGCGGTGTCGACCAGTGAATCGAGCGGGGCGATGTCGGACTCGCGGTCGGGACAGAGGTCACAGATGAAGACGGTCGCG
>NZ_JAAOHT010000009.1:0-84315 GCF_011440255.1 Haloarcula sp. JP-Z28
AACGGGAAGAACTCGGTATGGGCCAACGCGGATTTGAACCGCGAACCTCCCGGTTATCAGCCGAGCGCTCAACCTGATTGAGCTATTGGCCCAACGCATTCTTTTGTACCCGAGGGGTATTGAAAAGGGTAACGTTTCGCGGCCGGTTAGGGATGTGAAACCGCGTCAGGGCTTCAGTTTTCGTCGCTATCGTCGAAGTCGACGTCAGTGGCTTCGGTGGGGTCGAAGGAGGTGCCGGAGCCGGAACCGGACCCCGAACTGGGGCCGCCATCTGGACCGGTCGCACCGGGGCCGGCCGGGCCGTTCTCGTCGTTAGGGAACCCGCCGACGTACACCTGGCCGCTGGCGAAACCGCTGGTCTTGGCATCGATGTAGGGCCGGACGACCCAGCGGCGCGTGGCAGCGCGGACGGGGTACCGGGTGAACGGCACCGCGAGCAGGAGGCCAACGAAGTCCGTCACCAGGCCGGGGGTGAGGAAGAACGCGCCAGCGGCGATGAGGAGGCCGCCGTCGATGAGTTCGTCGGTCGGGAGTTCGCCGACGGCGAGCCGCTGTTGTATCTTCCGAAGCGTCGCACGGCCTTCGGCGCGGACCAGCAGCATGCCAACCAGCGCCGTCAGAACGACGAGGGCGACCGTCACGAGCGAGCCGAGGAACGGTATCGCGACCGTCACCAGTAACACGATGTCGAACAGCGGGATGAGCAGCAATAGCCCGATGACCCGGAGCATACGACTGCTTGCAGGCCCGCCCCCAAACGCCTTTCGAGAGCAGGACCGAGCTGTCGACCGCCGACGTAGCGGGTCAGCGTTCCCGCAGTCGGACTTCGACGGGGTCTGTGGGACTCAGTGTAATCTGCATCGCCAGCGACAGCGGCGGTTCGGTGACTGCTTCGACGGCGTACTGTTGGGCGATGGTTGCCAAGGCGAGTTTGGCCTCCATCCGGGCAAAGCGCATCCCGATACAGTGGCGCGGACCGCCGCCGAAGGGATAGTAGGCGTAGTCCGGGAGCGACGCTTCGAGGTCGTCGTCCCACCGTTCGGGGCGGAAGGCGTCGGGTGCGTCGTACCACCGGTCGTCCCGGTGGACGAGCCACTGCGGGAGAGTGAGCTGGGCGTCCGTCGAGAGCTCGTAGCCGCCGAGCGTCACCGGCTCTGTCGGCTGGCGAAACACCGTGAACGCGGGCGGGTACAGCCGCAGGACTTCATTCAGCACGGCATCGAGATACGGCAGTTCGAACAGGTCCTCGGGCGTCGGCTGGCGCTCCCCCAGCGTCGCGTCGAGTTCGTCGTGCAGGCGCTGCTGGCGCTTCGGATTGTTTGCCAGCAAGAACCAGGCGTAGGTGAGCGTCAGCGCCGTCGTGTCGTGACCGGCGACCAGAAACGTCAGGAGCTGGTGACCCAGTCGCTCGCGGTCCATCGTCTCGTCGTCGAGCGAAAGCAGCAGGGAGAGTACGTCGTCGCGTGCCTCGCGGGCGTGCTCGTCTTCACGCTGACGGGCGGCGATAACGTCGTCGAGCGTGGACTGGAACTCGGCCAGCGAATTAGTGACGGCGCGGTTCGTCGCCGTCGGGACCCACAGCGGGAGGTACGCCGACAGCGACCGCGGGTCCAGTCGCGTACGTAGCGCGTCGAGTAGCGGTTCCAGCGCGTCAGCAGTCGTCTCGATATCCACGTCTAGCAGTGTCTTGCCGAGAATGTTCAGCGTCAGCGACTGCATATGTGGGAGGACATCGATGCGCTGGCCGTCGCTCCAGCCCGCTGCTGCTCGGTCGGCAAACTCTGTCATCGTGTCGCCGTAGGCGGCGATGCGTTCCCGGTAGAACGCCGGCTGGAGCGCCGTCCGCTGCTGTTGCCACTCCTCGCCTTCCAGCAGGAACAGCCCCTCGCCGATAAACTGGCCGAGGGTATCCTGAAGCAGTTGTCCCTTCTCGTATACATCGGCGTCGGTCACAAGCACCTGCTCGACGAGGTCGGGATGGCAGACGAAACAGCCCGTCGTCCCGGCGACGCTGTACCCCACCATGTCGGCCTCGTGGGCCCCGGCGCGGCCATAGAACCCCAGCGGGTCACGCAACATCGCGGCGGTGTTGTCGACGAACGGGACGCGGCCGAGACGGGGTGGCCGGTCGCCCGGTGTGACCGGTTCCGGCGTTTCGCGAATCGCCTGCTGGGTATCCATCGCCCACGCTTGGACCGCGCCGCCAATCGGTCTTTCGCCGAGAGTGAGAGGGCCTTTGTACGCCCACCGCCCACACCCGGTATGGACGAATACGCACGCGACACGAAGGTCGAGTGGCGCGAGTGGGGCACAGCCCCGTTCGAGGACGCCGCCGAGTCGGGGAAGCCGGTACTGCTGGCGCTGACGGTTCCGTGGAGCGCCGAGTGCCGGGCGATGGACCGAGGCACGTATGGCGAGCCCCGCATCGCGGCCAACATCAACGACGGGTTCGTCCCGGTCCGCGTTGACGCCGACCGGAACCCACGCGTCCGGGAGCGGTACACGATGGGTGGATTCCCGTCGACGGTGTTCCTGACTCCTGAGGGCGAGGTCATCACCGGCGCGACGTTCCTCGGGCCGGACGGGTTCCGCGGTATTCTGGACTCCGTCCGGGAGTCGTGGGACGCCCAGGGCGCGGCGGCGGGCTCGATTCCCCGGCAGCTACAGGACGAATCGCCGCCGGCTGGCGAACTCCGGCCGCGCATCGAGGAACACATGGTCGAACAGTTGCTTGGCGCGTTCGACGACGAGTTCGGCGGCTGGGGAACTGACGTGAAGTTCCCGCTGCCGCGGACCGTAGAGTTCGCCCTTGTCCGAGCGCGAGACCAGGCCACCCGGACACTCGAAGCGATTCGGACACACCTGCTCGACACCTACGACGGTGGCTTCTTCCGGTACTCGACAGAGCGCAGCTGGGGGAACCCCCGGCGTGAGAAGCTACTGGACGAGAACGCTGCCCTAGTCCGGGCCTTCGCTCACGGCTACCGGTACACTGGGACTGAGGCGTACCGGGACGCCGCCCAGCGGACCGTCGACTACCTCACGACGACGCTGTGGGCCGGCGACGCGTTCGCCGCGAGCCAAGCCGGCTCGGACGAGTACTACCGGCTGGAGCCGACAGAGCGCGAAGGGACCGTGTCGCCGAACGTCGACGAGACAGTGTTCGCAGACCGCAACGGCCTCGCTATCGATGCCCTGCTGTGGGTCGCTGCCTACACTGATGACGAGCGCGCCCAGCAGTACGCCAGTCGCGCGCGAGACGCCGTCTGTGAATCGCTTGTCGACGGCGGCGAGGTCGCCCACTACGACGGCGCGGACAGCGATACCGGTCTGCTGCTTGACCAGGCCCAGCTCCTCCAGGGCCTGACGACGAGCTGGCAGGTCCTCGGTGAACCGGGGCCGGCCAAGGCTATCGCCGACTGGACCATCGAAAACCGCCAGCAAGATGACGGCGCGTTCCGGGACGGTCCCGACAGCGGCGCAGGGCTGTGTACCCGCTCGCTCCATCCGCTCGACGCGACAGTGGAACTGGCTGACGCCCTTGTCGACCTCGCGGCACTCACCGGCGAGGACCGATACCGCAACGCGGCGCTTTCAGCCGTCGAGTCCTTCGCCGGCGCAGCAGAACGGATGGGCGTCGAGGTGGCCGGCTACGCCGGCGTCGCGGCCCGCCTTCAGCAACCCCAGACGCTCACCGTCGGGGCCGAAGCGGGAACGGACCTCCACCGCGCGGCACTTCGGCTGGCCGACCACGAGACCACCGTCGTCCCGGAGCCGGACGGCGACGGCACGGCGCGACTCCTCGACGGGGACGCAATTGTCGCCGAGGGGACGACGCCGGCCGAACTCGAAGCCGCACTAACTGGCGACCGCTGACATGAACAACGACAGCAAACGTGGACAAACGGTAAACCCCCGACAAGTTTTTGCACACGTACCCTGATGTATGGGTATGTCCAGTCTCAGAGATCTCGGACTTTCCGAATATGAAGCCAGAGCATACCGGTCACTGCTGGAAACGGGACCGACAACGGCCAAGGAACTATCACGGGCCAGTGACGTTCCGATGGGCCGCATCTACGACGTGCTCAACAGCCTCGAAACGTACAATCTCGTCCGCAGCCAGACCGCCAGCAGACCGAAAAAATACGTCGCCGTCGAGCCCGACACGGCCCTCGACCGCCTGCTCGAAGACAAGAAGCGCGAACTCCAGGAAAAGGTCGGCCAGTACGAGGAAATCGTTGACGACCTCTCGTCACAGCTGGAGTCGGCAGACCCCGTCGAGGAGCCGTTCTGGACGGCCGCCGTCGGCCCCGATAACTCGCTTGACCTGTTGCTTGAGCGGCTAGCCGCCGCCGACGACGAGATTATCATGGTCGGCTCGGCACCCGCTCGACAGGTCGATATCCTCTCCGGCACCGAGCGGATCGTCGACGAACTCGAAGCGGCGTTAGAGCGTGGTGTGGAAGTGTCCCTGCTCGTCCGACCGGATCTGTTCGAAAGCCTTCCTGAGGAGGCCAACCGTGAGTACTACGAGCGCCTCTTCCACTACGACAACTACAGCGCCCGCGCCAGCCCGAACATCAGGACCACGTTCGAGCTACTCGACGGCGTCGAAGTCTGTATCGAGGTCCCACACCCGCTGGGCCGCGAGGAAACCTTCGGCGTCATCGACATGAAAGACTCCGATTTCACTGCCGATATCAGCCAGGCGTTCGAAGAACACTGGGCCGAAGCGAAACCGGTCGGCCCGCCATAGTTGGACCGCCGGAACGGGTGGGAGGAAATCGAGTCGCAAACGGCGTCCATACTGTTGTGAACTGCTTCGCTCAAAAATTTCTGCGGTTTCGCGGGTCGCTGTGCTCCCCGCTCAACGTTCCGAGAACTTCGCTGCGCTCAGTCCTCGCTGACTTCCTGCCGCAGATCGTCCAACTGTGCCACGCGCTCTGCGTGGGCGTTGTGCTGGTGGATAGACTCGTCGTTAGACTGTTTCATCGTCACGACGGCGTCGTCCGGCAGGTCCGGGAACGTGTTGACGACGCCCTCGGCAAGCGCGCGAACGCAGTCCTCGACGAACTTGGCGTCTTTGTGGGCCTCGTAGGTCATGTGGTCCTCGTCGGGCCGTTTCGCGAGGTTGTAGATGCGGGCGCTCATCGAATCGCGGGCGACTTCGATGAGTTCGTTCAGGTCGACCTCGGGCGCGCCGTCGCTCTGGACGGTGAGCGTGGCGTGGCCCCGCTGTGAGTGGCCGGCCTGCGGGTTCGTTTCGAGGAACTCCTCGATGACATCGTCTCCGACGTTTAGCTGCTTGAGCGTCTCGCGGGCGCGGGAAGCTGACATCCCCTGTGAGCACGGGCAGACGGTCATCCCGGTGACGCGAGCACCGATTTCCTCGCTCGTCCCGTCTTCAGTCGCTGTCGCCGAGGCGATGATGTCGGCGGTCGACTGTGTCGCCATTTCGGACGCCGGCGTGGACTCGTGGGTGACGTACTCCGCTTCCATCCGAACCTCCGCCTTCGTCGTGTAATCGTGCTTCTCAAGCAGGAGTTCGGCGGCGTCGCCACAGACATCCTCGACCCGATAGGCTTCCTCGGAGACAGCGGTTTCCAGCGTCTCGTCGATAACCTCCATATTGCGGGACATATCGGCACCCTTTCGCCAGGACGGCAGGTCTACGAACACTTCGAACTCCGCCATGAGTACGATGGGGTCGCGGTCACGACGCCCCAGTTTGACGAGTTTCTCGACGCCCGTCACACCGACGCGATTGAGACCGACCGTTACGTCCGGACTCGACGCCTGCACGTCCGGGAGTTGTTGACTCATTGCCCTCCCTATGGAAGAGAATCGGTTAGTGCTTTCGAAAGGGTGGGCGGGTCGCCGTGAGTCTCGAAACAACCGCTCCGACCCGGCTCAAAACTGTGTGTTGTCCGGTATTGACTCGTCCGTCTCGAAATTCCGAAACAGCAATTCGAAGTCCGTGGCGTCGAACGAATCCGTGAGTTCGTCAAGTTCCGCGCGGACTTCCTCAAGTTCGGCCCGCAGCGCAGTGAACTCCTCGCTCTCATCGAGGACAGCCTGTGGTTTCGATGATTCCAGTGCAGCGTATTTCGCCGTGAGCGAGTAGCATTCCCGGAGGCGTTCCTCGTAATCGGCGTACAGAAGCAACTGTTCGATTGTCTGGAAGAGGTCCGCCTTCGACACTGGTTTGAGGACGTAATCATCGAAGGGCATCTCGATGATATCAAAATCGGGGTCTACTGCGGTCACCATCGCCACGCGCGTATCGTAGCGCTTCTCACGGATCGCCGACAGCACCTCGTCGCCGGAGAGGTCCGGCATCCGCCGGTCTAACAGGACAACATCGACTGCGGAGTCCAGCTTCGAGAGGGCGGCCTCACCACTGTATGCCGTCTCGACTGTGTAGCGTTCCCCTAACTGGTCCGCGTACACGTCTGCCACCGCTGGCTCGTCGTCGACAACGAGGATTGTCACTTGCCGACCCTTTGTCATTAGCTAGCATATTTACAGCAGAATTCCAAAAGGGTTCCGGCCACCGTTCCCGGGACACCCTAATTGAGAACGGTTACTGGCCGACGATGTCGTCGTATCGTGCCCCAGTCTGTTTCAGCGTCTCCGTCGAGTACAGCCGGCCGTGGTCGTACGGGAGGTGGTCAGTCGCGAGTTCGTCTATCTTCTCGTCCACGATGTCCGCTTCGCGTCCGTGGATCATTGTAAACAGGTTGTACTGCCAGTCCTGCTCCGGGCGGCGTGGCCGGTGATAGCAGAGCGTGACATAGGGGAGTTCGCCGACTGCCTGCCCACGCTCGTCGAGGGCGTCGTCCGGCACGTCCCAGACGACCATGCAGTTGTTGTCGAACCCGGTGACGATGTGATTCACGACACAGCCGATGCGCTTGATACAGCCGGTTCGCTGGAGTCGCTTGATAGCCGAGAGTACTTCGGACACGTCGGCATCGACAGCGTCCGCCACGTCTCGGTATGGCGTTGCGACAAGCGGGAAACCAGTCTGAATTTCGAGCAACAACCGTCGGTCCAGTTCCGAGAGGTCCGCGGCGGCATCTTCGCTTATTCGAGTCGCAGTGGCGTCGGTCGTCTCCAGACTCTCCCGGGCGAACCGGTCACCGTTGACAACCGGGAACTCCAGATCGATGTAGTAATCAGTCAACATCGGCAAGACGAGTACCGAACAGCCGGTTCGCTCCTCAATCTCGGCCAGAATCTCGTCGCGTCGCTGTCGGGAGCCTGCAGTGACAACAAACCACATATTCCACTCGTGGTCGCGAGCGTAGTTGTGGTTCACCTGCCGGTACCCGTTGATTATCTCGGCAACCTCGTCGAACCGGTCCTCGGGGGCACTGACAGCAGCCAGCGTCGAAGAGCCGATGACCGGCGGATTAAGAACCGGACCGAACCGACGGAAAATGCCGTCGTCACGGAGCGTTTTGACCCGGTCGAGTGCTGTTCCCGCCGAGACCCCCAGCGCATCACCAACGGCCTCGAAGGGGCGTTCCTGAATCGGGAAGTCACTCTGGAACTCATCGATGAGCGCAGCGTCTACCTCGTCGATCTGCTCGCGCCACTCGCCCGACTGGAGACTCATTGTATTCGATTAGGAGTGTAGTCGTGTATCCCTTTCGGGAAGGCGGTCAGTTCCCATAAACTGAGAACAAAACGCAGGGGCTTTTGAACTCTGGCCCGAACACGTTTCCATGGCGCAAGCGACCCGGGAGTACGGCGAATGGCCGCTCAAACGACTCATGACGGAAGTCGTCGGCTCCGGTCACAAATCGGCTGACGATATGTCCCGCACACAGGCCCGGGAGGCGTTCCAGCGCATCCTCGGCGACGAACCCGACCACACGACGCTTGGCGCGTTCTGGCTCGCCAACCGCTGGAAGCGCAACACCCCCGAGGAACTGGGTGCGTATGTCGACGTGATGTCCGAGGAATCGGTCGAGACAGCTACGCCAGAAGCTGACCCTGTCGACTGCGGGGCCAACTACGACGGCAAAGGCCGGTCCGCGATTCTCGGCGTCGGCGCAGGTGTCGTCGCCGCCGCCGCCGGGACGCCCGTTGTCGTCCACTCCGGCGACCGCGTCCCGACGCAGAAGCAGGACGCCTACAAGCACGTGTTAGACGAACTGGGCGTCCGAACCGAAATCGAGCCGAGCGAAAGTGCCGATATGGTCGACGAGGTCGGCTTCGGCTACTACTACCAGCCCGAGTTCAACCCCGGCATCGACGCCCTGTTCGAGCGCCGCGACAACATGGGCGTCCGGACGTTCGTCAACACTGTCGAGACGCTTGCGAACCCCGCCAACGCCAGTGTGCATCTCGGCAGCTTCTACCACCTGGCCTTCGCGAAGAAGATGGTCCGAACGCTCGCCCAGTCCGAGACCAGCAGCGTCGAGCGCGCCCTGTTTTTCCAGGGGATGGAAGGCTACGACGACGTTCGCCCCGGCGAGACAATCGTGGCCGAATGGCCCGTCACCGGCGAGGAGTCCGACGACGAGGACATCGCAGACTTCGAAATCCGCACCGGCGAGTACGGGATGGACATTGAGAGCGAGGACCTGCAGGTCGACGACATAGCCGAAGAGTCGGCGGCGATAACCGAGGCTGTGCTGGCCGGCGAGCGCGAGGACGGCTTCGCCGACGCTGTCGCGCTCAACGCCGCCCTCCGCATTTACGCCCGTGAGGACGCCGACAGTATTCAGGACGGCCTCGAACAGGCCCGTGAAGCGATTGCCGACGGCAGCGCAGCGGCGACACTCGACGAGCTTCGGACCTTCTAAGCCGGTAACGGCCCACAGAGCGGAACCCACTTTTACCGAGCGGGCGAAATGATTCTGATGGGACAACACGCCAGCGCTCGTGACAGCACTGCGTGGACGGTACCCGCAGCAGAAACCCCCGGAATCCACGAGCTGGTCGACACGAACGGTATCAGGCTTCATACCGTGACCGCCGGGCCGCCGGACGGCGACCTCGTCGTCCTGTTGCACGGCTTTCCGGAGTTCTGGTACGCCTGGAAACACCAGCTCCCGGCGCTCGCGGACGCCGGCTACCGCGTGGTTGCACCCGACCTCCGGGGCTACAACCACTCCGACAAGCCCGAGGGCGTCGGAGCCTATCACATCGACGAACTGGTCGCCGATGTCGCGGGCCTCGTGTCGGCGTTCGACCGCGAACAGGCCCACATTGTTGGGCACGACTGGGGCGGTGTCATCGCCTGGCAGACCGCTATCGACCGTCCCGATGTTGTCGACCAGCTTGCGGTTCTGAATGCACCACACCCCTCGGCATACGAACGAGCGCTCCGCCACTCGGTCGACCAGTTATTGCGCTCCTGGTACGTGCTGTTCTTCCAGCTTCCCGCGCTTCCGGAGGCCAGCCTCGGCTGGAACGATTTCACCATGCTGGAGCGCATTCTGACTGACGGACCGACCCGCCCTGACGCCTTCACCGAGACCGACGTGCGGCGGTACAAGCGGGCGCTCGGGCAGCCGGGCGCGCGCACGGCCGCGGTCAACTACTACCGGGCGCTTGGCCGGCGGAACGCAAAGCTGACGCTCACGGCGGGCGGGGTCGGCAACCGTCCAGTGACAGCGTCAGCGCTCCTTATCTGGGGTGTTCAGGACGATGCGCTCTCGCTCGACCTGACCCAGGACCTCGAAGAATGGGTCCCGGACTGTCGAGTCGAGCGGCTCCCGGCGGCGAGCCACTGGGTCCAGTTCGACGCCCCCGAGCAGGTCTCGGAGCTACTGCTGTCACACCTGCCGTAGCCCGGCGCAACGAACAGCCGACACTCCCGCTCGCGTGGCGACGTGTCGGACTCCCGCGTCCCGCCACGCGACAGCTACTCAGACCATGGCGGCGATGGCCTCGTTGCAGTACGTGAATCCTCGGTCAGTGGGCAGGCTTTTCTGCCGGGCTTCCCTCCGATTGAGTATGAGTGACCTGACTGCAACCCTCCACACGACAGAGGGCGAGATCGAAGTCGAACTGTACGACGAGCGCGTGCCGACTACCGTCGAGAACTTCGTCGGCCTGGCCGAAGGGGCCGACGACTACGACGGGACCGAAATCGGCCCGGGGACCGGCGCGTGGGAAGACCCTGAATCCAGCGAGAAGCGCATCGACCCGCTGTACACTGATATCGACATCCACCGGATCATCGAGAACTTCATGATCCAGATGGGCGACCCGACCGGCACTGGTCGCGGCGGCCCCGGCTACTCCTTCGACGACGAGTTCCACGACGAACTCAGCCACGACGGCCCGGGCGTCCTCAGCATGGCCAACAGCGGCCCGAACACCAACGGCTCGCAGTTCTTCATCACCCTCGACGCCCAGCCCCACCTCGACGGCAAGCACGCCGTCTTCGGGAAGGTCATCGACGGAATGGACGTTGTCGAGTCTATCGGCAGCGTCGACACCGACCGCAACGACGCGCCGACCGAGGAGATGCTGCTGGAATCGGTCGACGTTCACCGGTAACCAGACAACGTTTTCGTTGTTCCGACCGAGCAACCGATAGTGGCACACGTCGAACGACTCACCGTCTACCCCGTCAAGGCACTGGACGGCATGGACTGCGACTCAGTATCGATGCGTCCGGGCGGGACGCTGGCGCACGACCGCGAGTTCGCCCTGTTCGACGCCGACGGCGACGTGGTCAACGGGAAGCGAACCCGCCGCGTCCACGACATCGACACCGGCTACGACACCGAAACGGGGACGCTGTCGGTCACCACCGACGGCGATAGCGCGTCGTTCAGACTCCGGGATGCAAGTGATCGCACCCGAGCCGCCGACTGGCTCAGCAAATTTTTCGATGTGGACCTGACCGTCGAGCGCGACGAGACACTTGGGTACGTCGACCGGCGGGAAATGGGGCCGTCGGTCATCAGCACCGCGACACTGGAAACGGTGGCATCGTGGTTCGACGACGTGACTGTCGACGGGCTGCGCCGACGACTCCGGGCGAACGTCGAGGTCGGCGGCGTCCCGGCGTTCTGGGAAGACCGCTTCGTCGGCGCGGACGCTCCAGCGTTCCGGGCCGGCAGTGTCCGCTTCGAAGGGGTGACACCCTGCGGTCGCTGTGTGGTCCCGCAGCGAGACCCCGACACCGGGAAGGAAACCCCGGGGTTCCGAGAACAGTTCATCGAACGCCGACAGGAGACGTTTCCGGAGTGGGCCGACCGGGACGCCTTCGACCATTTCTATACCCTGATGCTCATCGCCCGCGTTCCTGAGGCCGACCGCGACGCGGCGCTCGCCGTCGGGGACCCCGTCGAGGTCGTCTCGACGACTGAGACGTAGCGGCGAACAACGGCGAGACCGACAATCGAAAGACGGTCCATCCCGAACGGGGCGTAATGGCAGACGCGGACGACCACGTCGACCCGAGCGAGTTCGGCGAACAGGACGGCCCCCCGGTCGAGGAGAAGCCCTACAAAATAATCTTCGAGGCGAACAAGTGCTTCGGCGCGGGCAAATGCGCCGAGAAGTCGCGCAATTGGACGCTTGACCTGGACACTGGCATCGCCAAGCCCGAGGCGTACTTCATCGACGAGTCAGACCTCGATCACAATATTGCGGCCGCGGAGGCCTGTCCAGCCAAGAAGGACCGGGGCATCATCCACGTCATCGACCGGCGAACGAACGAAGAAATCGCCCCGGACCCAAACGGCGACGGGTCACTCTCCGTCGACTGGTAGCGCAGTTTCTGACAGCGGCCGCTGTTACTCCCACCTATCAATCCACGTAAAAACCAGTGCGCGCGGTCAATACCGCCGATAATTCCGTTGTGTGGGGTGGAATATTTGCATTCAGGTAACATTCACTACAGGATATATCATGTAAGATTACTATAAATAATAAACTGAATTTCTTCATGCGAGCAGTTTAATATTTCAAGCTACTGTATGACATAACTTCTATTTGTAGGGGGCAATTTGGGTATCAATATGCCACGTTCAAGTAGCATGGAACGGCGATCGTTTCTGAAAGCAACGGGCAGTGCTGCGGCGGCCGCAGCGCTGGCGGGATGTTCCAGTGATAGTGACGAGACTGAGGGAGCAGAGGAGGGAACCGGCGGCGGCATGGACTCGACAGACGACAGTGGGGGCGATGTCGGGACCGACCTGAAGGAAGAGGGGGACCTCTGGCGGGTCAACACGGGGACGATGACGACGATGGACCCGATCGAGGCGACCGACACCCAGTCGGGAATCGTCATCCAGCAGATGTTCGACCCACTGATGAACTATCCCGACAGTCAGCCCGCTGTAGAGGGGCTTATGGCTGCGGACTATGAGGTATCTGAGGACTTCACAACCTACACGTTCCAGTTGAAGGATGCAACCTTCCACAACGGGGACACCGTAACCGCCAGCGACTTTGTCTACGCGTTCGAGCGACTGACTGCATCTAGCAACTCCAGTCGTGCCTACTTCGTTCTGGACTCGCTGGGCGTGACACACGAGACGACGACCGAGACGGTCGACGGCGAGGAACAGGAAGTGTACCAGTCCGGGACGCTCGGCGTCGAAGCTATCGACGAAACAACGCTCGAAATCCAGCTGGAATCACCGTTTGCATCCACGCTGGAAATGCTCGCGTACTCCTCTTTCTCACCGGTTCCTGAGGGCATGGTCGGCGATATCGAAGGGTATGAGGGCGAGATGACACAGGCCGAGTTCTCCAGTTCGAACCCGGTCGGGAACGGTCCCTTCGAGTTCGACACGTGGGACTCCGGCACTGAGGCCAGGGTCAGCGCGTACGACGACTATTACGGCGAGAGCGCGAGCGTCGACGGCGTCCACTTTGCGGTCATCGAGAACGATTCGGCCAATTACAACTACGCGATGAACCGCAATGCCGACATCTTCGAGCTCCCCACGGCGCAGTACGACCCCGGGAAGGTGTCCGTCGAAGAGGAAGACGACCAGGGTCGTCAGATCGGGTCCTACGGCGAGTTGCGCAACGGCGCCACGGCCAATTACTCCGCTGTATCGAATATCGGGGTGTTCTATCTCGGGTTCAATATGGCCAGCGTACCCAAGCCGGTCCGTCAGGCGGTCGCGTACGCGATGAATCAGCACACCGTTGTCGAGCAGGTGTTCAAACAGCGCGGCGAGCCCGCCTACAACTTCACGCCGAAGTCCATCTTCCCCGGCGGCGCCCAGAACTACAACGACCGCGCCGAAAACGAGTACCCGTACGGCTACGACGACAGCCAACTCGGAGAGGCCCGCTCGGTGATGGAAGAAGCTGGCTACGGCGAAAACGAGCGGTTCGCCATGGAGCTGACAATCTACGAGTCCGGTGTCTGGAGCGAAACCGCAAGCATCCTTCGAGACCAGCTACAGAGTGTCTACATCGACCTCGAAGTCAATCAGGCGCCATTTAACACGCTGCTTGAACGTGGCCGCAACGGCGAGCTAGAGATGTACTCGCTTGGCTGGGTCGCCGACTGGCCCGCCCCGGACAACTTCCTCCAGCTGCTGAACCCGCCACAGACTGACACGAGCCTCGATTTCCCGATTTCGTACGTCAACTGGCAGCCGGAGAACGGCGACGCTGCCCAGCAGGCTGAGGAGGCATATCAGGCGATCGCCGAAAACCCGGCACCGACGGAAGAAGACCAGACCGCCCGGAACGACGCGTACATCGAGATGGAGAACGCGAACTGGGAAGACGTCGCCATGCTGCCGGTGTATCACGAGCTGACTGAGCTGTTCTGGTACGACCACGTCGACTTTGCTCCGCCTGCCGGGATGGGACCGAGCCGACAGAAGATGAACACTGTGTCGCTCGGAGACAGAGAGTAATCGCGTCCCTGCTGGCGTGACCGTCCCCGTCACGGTTGGTGACGGGAACAACTTCGCAGCCCTCAGAGATTATGAACTCACAAGTACCCGTACAACGGAGACAAGCTAAGCCATGAGCCGCGCTACGTATATGCTCAAGCGCTTGGTACTGTCAATCCCTGTTATTATATTCGGGACGACAGTAACGTTCGCAATTATCCGGCTGGGGCCGCTCAGTCCTGCAGCGGCGATCCTCGGTCCGCAAGGTGATGCACGTGCGATTCGACAGATCGAACAACGATTGGGACTGAACGAACCGCTCTGGGAACAGTACTTCGAGTTTATGGGTGACCTGTTCCTGTTCGATCTGGGCCAGTCGTGGGTGGTCAACTCCGGGACGCCGGCCATCGACCTCATCATTAGCTACGCACCGCGGACGATCTGGCTCGGATTCTGGGCGGTCCTGATCGCCCTTGGAATCGGCATTCCGCTTGGCTTCTACGCCGGCCTGAATCCGAATACGTTCTCGGATTACTTCGCCTCCTTCGGTGGGATTGTCTGGCGAGCGATGCCGAACTTCTGGCTCGCGGTCATTCTGGTGACGGTGCTCTCGCAGTCGGAACAGCTGTTCGGGTTCAGCTGGACCAGTTTCATCGTGGAGACGAACGTCGTGACCTCGCCGAACCTCGCCGTGCTCAAGAATCCCACGAGATTGATAACTGACCCGGGACAGGCATGGACCAACCTCGCGAAAGCGACAAAGCAGATACTGCCGCCCGCACTGGTGCTCGGGTCCGCGTCGATGGGGACAGAGATGCGTATCGGCCGAACTGCCGTGCTCGAAACGATCAACTCGAAGTACGTCGAAACGGCCAAGGCCAAAGGCGTCTCACCGCGAGTCCTGGTGTGGAAGCACATCTTCCGAAACGCCCTGATTCCGCTCGTGCCGGTGATCACTGCGGAAGCGTTCATCCTGATTGGCGGGTCAGTACTCGTCGAAACTGTCTTCTCGATTAACGGTATCGGTCTCCTGTTCTTCCGGGCGGCAGAGCAGGGTGACCTCCCGCTTGTTGGAACACTGATGTATCTGTTTATCCTCCTTATCGTCGGGCTGAATATCGTACAGGACTTCGCGTACACAATTATCGACCCACGCGTGGGGTACGACGCATGATGGAGACAGAACTCACCGAAGACATCGATCAACCGTTGCGGGACCGACTCAAGGCCCACCCCGGGCCGGCACTGCTGTGGGGGGCCGGGCTCTGTCTCCTGTTGTTGCTTGAGGGACCGACGTACCTCGATGGGCTGCTCGGCGCGATTGGCTTCGGACTCGGGCTACTTCCGGGCGCGCCCGGTGCCGAGGCGTTCGCCAGTGCGTCGGGGTTCTTCAGCGAACTGCCGCACCTGCTGAGCCGCGAACTGATACCCAACCGAGGATACTACGACGGGAGCGCCTGGCAAGGCACGTTCCTCGGCCTTGAGCCGAAGTACGCATGGCTCATTCGCTTCCTGCTGGTGTACGTATACGTTGCAGTCTTGCTGGGCTGGCTGTGGTACGGGTATGTGACGTTCCGCCGGCACTATCGCGCCGCTGACTGGACGCCGACTGACGACGTCATCGACCGACTCCGAAGCCACTACTGGGGCCTGTTCGGACTTGCGGTCGTCGTCTTCTTCATCACGATGGCCGCGTTCGCGCCCGTTGTCGGCCCAACGACGGCCGAAGAGAATATCGAGGGACCGTACTCCCACGATATGCAGTACTACGACGCGGACACGGAGACGGTCGAAACGATCACTATCGGTGAGGCGAATCTCGGTTCCGCCTCCCGCGGGAGCGGTGACAGCAACGTCGGAATCTGGAGTTACGACGACTTCGGGCGGTTCCATCCCGTCGGAACGCTCGTCAGCGGCAAGGACCTGTTCACCTTCCTCGCCTTTGGTGCACGGGTGTCGCTGTTCATCGGCCTTGGATCGATGGCGATTGCAGGATTTATTGCGACGACGCTGGCATTAGTTACCGCCTACTACAAGGGGGTGACTGACCTCATCGTGGTACTGACCAGTGACTCCGTGCAGGCAATGCCAGCATTGTTGCTGGTGATTCTTGCGACAGTGGTGTTCAAGAATCACTGGATAGCAGAGCTGTACAACGGGGCGATGCTGTTCATCCTCCTGTTCGCGTTAATACGCTGGCCGGGGCTATGGCGAGCGGTGCGTGGCCCTGCGTTACAGGTCGGGGAACAGGAGTGGGTCGACGCGGCAAAGAGTTACGGCCAGCGACCCACTGTGATCATGCGGAAACATATGGCACCGTATATCCTCGGCTATCTCTTGGTTTACGCCTCGCTAACACTGGGCGGGGTCATTATTTCGGTCTCTGCCCTCTCGTTCCTCGGGCTCGGGATTACCGCCCCGACTCCTGAGTGGGGGCGGGCGATCAACATTGGACAGTCGTACATCGCCAGTCAGTCCTGGCACATCTCGCTCATTCCGGGTATCCTGATTACGCTGGTCGTTACCGGGTTCAACGCACTGAGTGATGGGATTCGTGACGCTATCGACCCACAGAGCGAGGGTGCTGAAGGCGGTGCAACTGGCGCGGCCGCCGGGGGTGGTGGCGGATGAGCCACACCGAAGACGGCGAGCCACTGCTGGCCGTAGACAACCTCCGGACAGTGTTCCACAGCGACCGAGAGGAGATCCGCGCTGTCGACGGGGTGTCCTTCGAAATCGCTCGCGGCGAGACACTCGGTATTGTCGGCGAATCCGGCTCCGGCAAAAGTGTCACCGCGCGCTCGATAATGGGACTGGTCGAAAGTCCGGGCGAAATCCGCGAGGAGTCGTCCATACGATTAGACGGGAGAGAGCTGACGGCGCTTTCAGAGAAGGAGTACCGGTCAGTTCGTGGCGGGGACATCGCGATGGTGTTTCAGGACCCGCTGAGCTCACTCAACCCGGTGTACACTGTCGGGAACCAGATCATCGAGGCGCTAGAGCTCCACCGCGATATGGAAGGTGCCGAAGCCAAGTCGGAAGCCATCGAACTGCTGCGTGCAGTCGGCATCCCCGACGCGGCGCGGCGTGTCGATGAGTTCCCACACGAGTTCTCCGGCGGGATGCGCCAGCGAGCCGTCATCGCGATGGCACTGGCCTGTGACCCAGACCTGCTCATCTGTGATGAGCCGACGACGGCGCTCGATGTCACTATTCAGGCCCAGATTCTGGACCTGTTGCAGGAGATTCAGACGGAGCGTGACATCGGCATCATGTTCATTACGCACGACATGGGCGTCATCGCGGAAGTTGCTGACCGCGTCGCCGTGATGTACGCCGGCGAAGTCGTTGAGCAAGCACCCGTCAAGGAACTGTTCGCAAACCCACACCATCCATACACGCAGGGACTTCTGCAGAGTATTCCCGGCCGGAACCCCAGTACGGATCGGCTACCCACTATCGAAGGGGACGTGCCGACGCCGCACGAATCGGCGTCGTTCTGCCGATTCGTCAGCCGGTGCCCGAAGGGCTTCGACGAGTGTGAGCGGGTCCATCCCGCCCACGTCGAGGTCGGCGACTCAGCAGACCACACCGCCGCCTGTCTCCTGTACCCCGAAGATATGCCTACCGACGACACTGTGACACAGCACGAAGCGAACGCAGACCAGACAGGTGCCGAGGCAGACGAAGCGCTGTCGGCGGACGACTGGCCGGCTGCGAAGCGAAACGCCGGAGAGGATACCAGTCCGGTCGGGTCCGACGACAGCGATGCCCGGGCTGATGGTGGCCACGGCCACAGTGCCGGGGACACCGGCGAACACAGTGAGGGAGGTGACCCAGATGAGTGAATCAGTCGTCGATACCGTGTCGCACCAAGCCGACGAGACGTTGCTCGATGTACAGGACCTGAAGACGTACTACGAAGGCGGTGGACTGCTCGGGGGAGACCCGGTGAAAGCCGTCGACGGCGTGAACTTCGAAATCTCACGCGGCGAGACGTTCGGGCTAGTCGGTGAATCCGGCTGTGGCAAGACAACTCTGGGTCGGACGCTCATCCAGTTGGAGACGGCTACGTCTGGGACGGTCTCCTTCGATGGAACCGATATAACCGAGCTCAGCGGCGGCGACCTCAAGCAGTGGCGCCGCAACGCCCAGATGGTGTTTCAGGACCCCGAGTCGAGCCTCAACGACCGGATGACTGTCGGCGAGATTATCCGCGAACCGCTGGACGTTCACGAACAGGGCACGGCCCGCGAGCGTCGGGAGAAAGTGCGGACACTGCTCGACCAGGTCGGGCTCATGCCGGAGCACTACTACCGATATCCCCACCAGTTCTCCGGCGGGCAGCGACAGCGCATCGGCATTGCTCGCGCACTCGCACTCGAACCGGAGTTCGTCGTCCTCGACGAACCCGTTTCGGCACTCGACGTGTCCGTTCAGGCCCAGATACTCAATCTGCTGGAGGAGCTCCAAGAGGAGTTCGGTCTCACGTACCTCTTCATCGCGCACGACCTGAGCGTGGTCCGGCACATCTGTGACCGCGTCGGGGTGATGTATCTCGGGAACCTCATGGAAGTCGGGCCGACGGAGCAGTTGTTCCAGAGCCCAGAAAACCCCTACACGCGCGCATTGCTGTCGGCGATTCCAGAACCGGATCCGACGGTTCAGGTGGATCGGATCACCCTACCGGGCTCACCACCGAGTCCACGGGATCCGCCGCAGGGGTGTCCCTTCGCAACGCGGTGTCCCGTTCGGATTCGGCCAGAGGACATAGACGCTAGCGATGCGGTGTGGGACCGGATTCGAGAGTTCCGTGATGTCATTCGCGAGCGGTCGCGCGCGGAACAGTCGATCGGTGAGCGGCTCAAGGAACGACTCGGGTTCGACACCGCGCTGGCCGACAGCGAGGAAATCGTCGAAGAGGAGTTCAGCGACGTGACCCTTCCGCCGGACGTACAGGAGCACGTCGAGCAGGCGGCGACGTATCTCAGTGATGGCGACCCCGACGCCGCTCGTGCCTATCTCAGAGAAGTGTTCGGCAGTCAGTGTGACACCGAAACGCCGCAGTACTACGATGTCGACGATGGACGGATGAGCTTCTGTCACCGACACGCACAGGAGCACGTCTCCCCTGGCGACGAACTCCGCCAACGTGGCTACGACACGCACGATGGATAACCTGGCGGGAAAGATACTCGATCTGCTGTGGTACGCCCTCGGCGTAACGCTCACAGCGACGCTTATCGGTGGCGTGCTCTCGCCGCTCCGTGGCGGTGGCTGGGTGACAGTGAAATTCGCACTGTTTTTTATCGGCTTCGCGCTGTTTGGCTACGCCTCGGTCACACTGTGGCGTGCGCCATCTCTCGATTCCGACGAGTCCGGTGAATCAGACGTGTCGTTTGGCGTGTCAGCGCGGGAGCGGACGCCGTTCGAGTCGGTGCTGGCTCGTGCCGTGCCACCCCTCGATACGCTCGCCCCACCCGAAGACCGATTCTCGCCGCCAGTGAAACTCTTTGTTGCGAGCCTGTTCGTCCTCGGGCTCTCTCTGAGCATGGAAGTCGTCTTCGGCGTCCGGTGACACCACCATTTACCTCCCACGGGCGTAACGACTGGATATGGTTAAGACAGGTGGCGAGGGGACGGACGACCTCGAACGGCTTGCCGCCGGTTCGGACGAGCGCAAGGCATCGTGGAAACAGACGCTAGAAGAGACACAGGCACTGGCAGACCAGCGGCGGTCTAACGGCCGCGAGGCCGTCGTCGTCCCGGCCGGGGATGCGGGCCTGCAGACAGTCGACGACGGTGACGGGCTCGAACTCGTGTTCGTCATTCCGGGCAACAAGGCCGAAGACGTGACGCGGCTAGTCGAATCGAACCCCCTCGAAGCGTATGACGTGTATCGGCGGACGGTCGGAGAACAGGTATTTCTGGCCGTCGAGTACTTCGACCCAGACGCCGCCTCGTTGTTCATCGCTGGCGCGTACAAGCTCCAAGATGCCGGGAACGCGGTTACCGCTGCGAACGACGGCGCGACGTTCCAGACGATGCTCAGAAAACTGGACGGGACCCCGGTCGCAACGTTCAACCACGCAGACCGGACGAAGTTCCTCCCAACAGACAGGCTCCCTGTCGACGAGTAGGTATCGGCATCGGAGAGAGTGACAGCCACGTCGATGTGTCACGGTCCGTATCCAGTGCCGCCGACGTGACGGCGGTGGGACACGATAAGGCATCTCGCAGCCCGAGACCGAAAGGACCATTCACTAGCCCCCGCAGAGTTCAATCTGCGCGAGGGTAGCCGAGCTTGGCCAAAGGCGGTGGGCTTAAGACCCGCTCCCGTAGGGGTCCGTGGGTTCGAATCCCATCCCTCGCATTCTGCGACGAGTGGACATGAGGAGCGATATTTGCCACAGTAGTCCACAAGAGACAACCCTGACCGCTCGTCTGTGACACACTCGACAGTCCGACTTGGCCCAGATGTGGCACAGCCTGTGTGGGTTAGGGCTTCGGGTGCGGCAGTGACAGACGATCTGAACGGAGAGTGTCCGGACACGACGCGTTTTTGCACCTCTGTGGCCTATACCGGCGTAATGACTGATGTGCCAGATGACGTTGCCGAAGCGTTCGACCGACACGATGCACTCGTCTCGGCTGGAGATAGCTACGCGGTCGAGACGACGAACTTCGACGGCCGCGTGACCGCGTCTGAGGGCGAAGAGTGGCGGACAAACTACGAGGTGACGGTCAGAGCGCCGTCGCTACAGGCCGCGACAAGCGACGAGGTTGGTGACGCCGTCGTCGATGGCTGGCTTGAGACGCTGGAGCGACGGCTTGAGGACGCGCCGAAAGCGACCCGAACCGCTGTCGAACTGGACGATTACAGCGTCGTTGAGGCCGGCGAGCAGGTCGTGGTCACGTTCCAGTACACAATGGGTGGCGAACGGCAGGCCGCGGACGTCGCTAAAACCTTCGTCGAGTACGTCGAGGGGACGTACGTCGAGGGCGTCATTCCCGGTTACGACTATGTCGGCGTCGTGGCTGACCTGCTCAATTCGGCGAGTACCGGCGGGAGCGAGGGGTCTCGCGGCGGGACACCGCTGTAGTTGTACGTGTCGAGCACGGAGACAGGGTAACAGCCAGCCTCAGTCCATCGCGATATAGGTCTGTGTCGTTTCGACACCCTGGATTTCCTGGATGTGTGTCGCTGCGACATCCTTGACTTCGGCGGGCGTCTCAACGTTCACTTTTGCGATAAAGTCGACGTCACCAGCGACGATGTGGGCCTCGACAACGCCATCGACGGCTTCGATGTCATCCTTCAGACGGTCCGCGTCACCAGTGTGGGCTTTGACCATCACGTAGGCAATGACCATGTTCAGGCACCTCCAAGCGCAGTCGCGCGTTCTGATTCACCGACAACGATACTACGAACGTCAGAGAGCGTCCCGAAGTCGGCCAGTATCACGACCCGGTCGCCGGCCTCCAGCGTTTCGTCCGGGTCGGGAATAGCGAGCGGGTCCTCGCCTTTCCCGTGCGCCATTAGCCGGGAATCCGATGGCAGCTCCAGCTCCGACAGCGAGTACCCTTCCATCGGCGATTGTCTCTGAATGGTAAACTCCACGAGCTGGAGGTTCTGTGCGATGTCGGCGACCGCGCGGATGTTGCCGCCAAGCAGGGCGTTCTTTGCGGCGATAGCACCCAGCCGTTCGGGGTAGATGACCTCGTCAACGTCGGAGGCGTAGCGTCGGTAGATCTCCTCGCGGTAGTCCTCGTCGATACGCATAACGGTTCGACAGCCGTGTTCCTTGGCGATCATACAGGCAACGAAGTTGTCGTTCAGGTCGCCGGTGAGCGCGCCGAGCGCGTCGGCAGCTTCGAGGTCGGCGTTGCCGAGCGTCTCCTCGATAGCGCCGTCGCCCGCAATTACCTCGAAACCAGCCGTTCGCGCGCGTTCGACGGCGTTCTCATCGCGCTCGATGAGGACAACTTCGTGGCCACTCTCTTGCAGGACGCGAGCCGTCCGCAATCCGACACGACCTGCACCCACGATAACGAATCGCATACACCCTCCTATGGGGCGGGGGTGAATAAAAGTACCCACCCGGTGGAACCACCGGACGCCTTGACCACGATATCAAACGACAAGGCTATTGTTGTCGACTGACGGAAGCTTTTTCGTGCTATGACACGACACACCACAATATGGTTAGCGCGTTTATTATGATCAAGACCGCTGCTGGCAAATCCGAAGAACTCCTTGCGGCAGTTCGTGACGCCGAGGGCATCACCGAGGCACATATCGTCGCCGGGCAGTACGATATCATCGGCGAAGCGACGGGTACGGAAGTGTATGATATCATGCAGTCGGTCTCGGGTCACGTCCGAGACCTCGACGGCGTCGCCGACACGCGCACGTACATCTGTTTGGAGTGAGCGCCCCGCGTTGTTCCGACACGGCAAAGGGACTTGCCACCCTACGGGGAACATGGTCAGTGTCGCCGGTATTATCGGCCTGCTCGTCATCGTGCTGGTCAACAGTGCTGTGACGGCGCTCATGACGCGCTTTTTCCGCGTCCGCTTGAACACGCGGTGGGGGAGCCTCGTTTACTCGCTGCTCCTCTGTCCGGTAGTCATGGTCGTCATTCTCATCGTATTGAGCGGAGTGTTCAAACTCGGTGCAAATCTCGGGAGCCAGACGGCTGTCCTCCTCGTGACTGTCGTTATTCCACTCGCTACCGGGATTACGTTCGATTACTTCTGGATGCCAGCCCCCGACGAGGTCGAACTGCCGGCGTCGATGGATTAATCGAGAATCGCTGCCCGGACCCGTTCGTACACCGTGTCTGGGTCGGCGGTTGCGTCGACGCGAACGAACCGCTCCGGGTCGGCTTCGATAAGTCGCTCGTAGTTGTCACGAACCGTTGTGAGATACTCGGCGGTCTCAAACTTGTTCGTCGCGCCGCTTCGCCGTGCAGCGGTTTCGGGATCGAGGTCGAGATACACGGTCCGGTCCGGCGGGCGGGTCCAGGGGGCGTGGACTTCTCGGACGTACGATAGCGGGTCGTCGAACGTCCCACTACCTGCGAGTGTCGCACCCTGATAGGCGTACCGCGAGTCACTGTAGCGGTCGGAGACGACGAGCCGACCCTCGTTGAGTGCCGGTCGGACCGTCTCCGAGAGATGTGCGGCGTGGTCTGCCGTATAGAGGAACAGTTCGGCCAGCGAGTCCGCGTCGTCGTTGTCGATGGAGCGCTGGACGGCGTCTCCGTACCAGGTATCCGTCGGTTCGCGCGTGAACACAGTTTCGCTGGGGACAGCGTCGTCGCTCCGGAGCCGTTCCCACACGGTCGTCTTGCCGCTCCCGTCCAGTCCTTCGAGCGTGACGAGCATACCTCACAATCTGTGTGGGGGGACGTAAGCGCCCCGACCTGGTCGGTGCATCCGTAGACTGACACAAGTGACCGGACTGCGGGCCGATCGGGCAAAGAAATACGCCCACCTTTACGGTTCTACCGACCGTATCGGAATCCATGGATGTACTTGTCGTTGGCGGGACCGGATTTATTGGACAGCACCTGTGCCGTGCGCTTGACGAACAGGGACACGCTGTCACTGCGCTGTCCCGGTCTCCGGAGGACGCGACACTCCCAGACGGTGTCGAAACCGTCGCCGGGGATGTCACAGACTACGGTAGCATCGAGAGCGCGTTCGAGGGTCAGGACGCGGTGTATTATCTGGTCGCACTGTCGCCCCTGTTCAAGCCGGATGGCGGCGATAAGATGCACGAACGTATCCATCTCGGCGGGACCGAAAACAGCGTACAGGCCGCAGAAGAGCACGGCGTCAACCGATTCGTCCAGCTGAGCGCACTGGGTGCAGACCCTAATGGCGACACGCATTACATCCGGTCGAAAGGACAGGCCGAGCAAGTCGTTACGGGGTCCTCGCTGGACTGGACCATCTTCCGACCGTCAGTCGTCTTCGGCAAGGGCGGGGAGTTCGTCTCCTTCACGAAGCGCCTCAAAGGGATGTTCGCGCCGGGCGTCCCGCTGTATCCGCTTCCCGGCGGCGGTAGTCAGACAAAGTTCCAGCCCATCTGGGTCGGTGACCTCGTGCCGATGCTCGTCGACAGCATCGAATCCGAGGAACACGTCGGCGAGACCTACGAGATCGGTGGGCCGGAAGTACTGACACTCAGAGACGTGACCAATCAGGTGTACGATGCAGAGGGGTCGTCGGTAAGCATCGTTCCCCTTCCGATGCCGCTCGCGAAGGTCGGCCTCTCTGTCTTGGGAAGCGTTGGCTTCCCGATGGGCGCTGACCAGTACCGTTCGCTCAAATTCGATAACAGTCCGGCAACAAACGATATCGACGCGTTCGGCGTCAGTAGTGGCTCTTTAACGACACTCAGCGGATACCTCCGCGGATAATCACTGGCAGTAGCCTCCACCTATAGGGGTTTATGTCAGAAGAGATTTGTTTTCAAGCGTAGCTTTTAGGACTGAGAGCCGGGCAAAACACTTATACTCGCCATCGCTCTTTGACCCTTTAAGCGGAGAACCATATAATGAAACTGGCGATGATCGGCTTCGGGCAGGCCGGTGGCAAAATTGTGGACAAATTTCTCGAGTACGACAAGGAAACCGGCTCGGGAATCGTCCGCTCGGCTGTTGCGGTTAATACAGCAAAAGCAGACCTGCTTGGGCTAGAACACATTCCGGAAGAGAATCGAGTGCTCATTGGCCAGGCCCGCGTCAAGGGCCACGGCGTGGGCGCGGACAACGAACTCGGCGCGGAAATCGCCGAAGAGGATATCGACGAGGTGCAGGGTGCGATTGACAACATCCCTGTCCACGAAGTCGACGCCTTCCTCATCGTCGCCGGTCTCGGCGGCGGGACCGGATCGGGCGGGTCGCCGGTCGTCGCAAAACACCTCAAGCGCATCTACACCGAACCGGTGTACGGTCTGGGCGTCCTGCCGGGCAGTGACGAGGGTGGCATCTATACCCTCAACGCCGCCCGCTCGTTCCAGACGTTCGTGCGCGAGGTGGACAACCTGATGGTGTTCGACAACGACGCCTGGCGACAGACTGGCGAGTCCGTCGAAGGCGGCTACGACCACATCAACGAGGAGATCGTCCGGCGCTTCGGCGTGCTGTTTGGGGCTGGTGAGATCGAGGCTGGCGATAACGTCGCCGAAAGCGTCGTCGACTCCTCCGAGATCATCAACACGCTCGACGGCGGCGGCGTGTCCACCGTCGGCTACGCCTCCGAGGACGTCGAGGTATCCTCTGGCGGCGGCGGCCTGCTCTCGCGGTTCAAGGGCGACGACTCGTCAGACGATAGCATGGATACGGCTAACACGACGAACCGTATCACGTCGCTCGTTCGGAAAGCCGCGCTCGGCCGGCTGACACTCCCCTGTGAGATCGAAGGTGCAGAGCGTGCCCTGCTCGTGATGGCAGGGCCGCCAGAGCACTTGAACCGGAAGGGGATAGAACGCGGCCGGAAGTGGCTCGAGGAGCAGACCGGTTCGATGGAGGTCCGCGGTGGCGACTATCCGACTAACGCCCCGAAAGTGGCCGCATCCATCCTGCTGGCTGGCGTTCACAACGTTCCACGGATCAAGGAACTCCAGCAGGTCGCCATCGAGGCACAGGACAACATCGACGATATCCGTAACCAAAGCGAAGATAACTTAGAGGACTTGGTCGAAGACGACGAAGATGAACTTGATCCGCTATTCTAATAAGACCGCCGTACTCCTCTGTGTCGTCGCACTGCTCGCGACCGCCGGCACAGCGAGTGCATTCTCTGTCTCTGCCGACGGGGTGCCAACCGAGAGTGCCGTCGGCGAAGAGGTGTCGGTGACGTACACGATAGACGACCCGTTCACCGACGCACCGAACGAGTGGACGCTCGCCGGTTCGACCGAACTTCAGAACGTTAGCTGGACGGTCACTGTGTTGCGTGCGGGGAATCAGGTGAATCAAGAAACCTACGGCGACCAGTCCTTCGAACAGGATCTGGAGATCGATAATAACGGTGACCAAGTTCGCGTCGAACTTGTCGGCACGACGCCGGCCATCTCGAACTACACGTACGAGCCGGCGCAGAACTATCAGGTCGCCGCGCTCAGTCGAGTCAGCGGCAACAACGAAGAGGAGTTCCGCAGCGACACCGCCCACCACTACACCGAAGAGAGTCAGGCGGCCAGGCAGGCGATCGACGACGCACAGGCTGCAATCGACGCGGCCGGTGGGAACGAAGGCGCTGAGGAACTGGTCAGCAGCGCTATCTCCTCATACGAGAACGGGAACTTCCAGAACGCTCAGGACCTCGCCGGGCAGGCCGAGAGCCAAGCACAGCAGGCCCAGCAGAGCGCTCAGACCCAGCAAACGCTGCTGCTGGTCGGTGGCGGACTCATCGTCCTCCTGTTGCTGGTCGGTGGCGGCTACTACGCGTACGCCCAGATGAGTGAGGACGAATACTCTAAGCTGTAATGCGTCTCGCCGTCCCCGTCTCGGGGTCTACCCCTAAAACGCGACTCGCATCCGTTCTTTCTCCCGACGAGCGCCGTGATTTTACCGAAGCGATGCTTGCAGACGTCGTCGACGCAGTGACATCAGCGGGCCACGAACCCGAAGTCATCTCGACAGCGCCCCTCGACTGTGCCGTTCCGGTCACCGTCGACGACCGCGGGCTTGACCCGCTCGTCAACGACCTGCTCGCGTCGACGGTGACTGACGACGAAGGGGCACTCGCCGTCGTGATGGCCGACCTCCCGCTTGTGACCCGGGAAAGCATCGAACGACTGCTTGCTCCCGAAGCCGATGTGGTGCTGGCTCCGGGTCTAGGCGGTGGGACGAACGCCTTCGTCTGTCGGCATCCGGAGTTCAGGGTCGACTACCACGGCGCGTCTATCCGCGACCATCGGGAGACCGCCCGAGACGTAGGAGCCAGCGTTACCGAAGTTGACTCACGGCGGCTTGCGACCGACATCGACGAACCGGATGACCTCGCTGAGGTGCTGCTACACAGCGACGGCGCGGCCGCCGACTGGCTCAAACAGTCAGGATTCGAGCTGACAGCCACCGGTGGACGGGTCGACGTGGAGCGATTTCGGTAGTTTGACCGAGGTCTCAGCCGCCCTAGTATCAATACTGATACTTCCGAGTTTACATTTAGGTAGTTGCAGACTACTATCCATATGTGACTATTTCTAGTGTCAAGCAGAGCTATGGGGCCAAGCTCGGTGTCGGATACATCGCAACGGCTACCCTGCTTATCACTGTCGGGGTGGTAACACAAGATGTTGCATCGACAGTCGTCGCCGGCATCGCCGGTTTACTGACGCTTGGCTCGATCAACGCAGCCGAAACGGTTGCCAGCATCACCGAGTTATCAGCACAGACACAACGGGTGGCAGACGGAGACCTCGATATCGAAATCGACTCGACGCGTACCGACGAGTTCGGGGACCTTGCTGACTCTATCGAGCAGATGCGCGTCTCGTTGCGCGATCGACTGTCAGAGATGGAGGCCGCGAGGGCAGACCTCGAACAGGCACAGACTGACGCAAACGAGGCACAGGCAGAGGCAGAGGCTGCTGAGGAGGAAGCCAAGGAACTCGCCACAGCCTACCAGGACATTGCAACAGAGTACGGGACAGTCATGGCAGCCGCCGCAGACGGCGATCTCACGCAGCGTGTCGATGTGGCCACTGAGTATGACGCTATGGAGACCGTCGGCCAGTCGTTCAATAGGATGATGGATGAGTTACAGGAGACGATCGAGACGGTCACCGCCGTTTCGAAGCGTATCACAACTGAAACTGACGAGATAACCGAAACGAGTCGGCGAGTCCAGCAGGAGGTCGACGCGGCTGTCGAAACGGTCGCCGATATCCAGACGCAAGCAACCGACCAGCAGACAAAACTCGAATCAGCTGCAGTCGATATTCAGGACGTGAGCGCGTCAGCAGAGGAAATTGCTGCAACAATTGACGACCTTGCCGACCGGAGCAGTGAGGTCGAGGAAGCCAGCAGTGACGCTCGGACAGCCTCGGAAACAGCCCTGACGGAGATGGACCAGATACAGGCTGATGCAGCTGACGCTGTCACACAGGTCGAAACCCTCCAGCAGCGAATGGCCGAGATAACGGACATCGCGGATATCATCTCAGAGATCGCGGAGCAGACAAATATGCTGGCACTGAACGCGTCGATAGAGGCCGCTCGCGCTGGTGGACAGGGCAGCGGTGCGGACGGGAACGGGTTCAGCGTCGTTGCAGACGAAGTCAAGTCACTTGCTGAAGAGACGCAGTCGCGGGCTGACGAGATAGCAACGGTCATCGCGGAGGTATCTGAGCAGACAGAGGAGGTGACTGACTCGATACAGGCGACGGAGACGCGAGTCGAAACTGGTACTGAGACCGTCGAATCGGCCCTGTCGGAAATTGCGACAATCGCGGAGGCCGTCGACGACATCTCAGCCTCCATCGAAGAGATGCGAGAAACTACCTCGGAGCAGGCAGACACCGTTCAAGCGACGGCCGACTCGATAGCGGATGTCACCGAAGCAAGCGCGGAGACAGCGACGACTGCGGAAGAAATGTCGACACAGATCCGTCGGCAGCGGGACGTCGTCAAGTCGATTTCCGACTCACTCGATTCCTTCCGTGAAACCGCGGTTGACGACCTCGAATCTCGAGTTCGACTGTTTACCATTAACACAGATACCACAGCGGCAAGCCAGATGCGCGCCGTAGGGTCGCCGTCAATTGGAGGTGACGACTGATGGACGCCGTTTCAGTCGTGTACGGGATAACCGCCGCTGGCTTTGCGGTCGGTGTCGCCATCGTCGGGTTCCTCTATGCGTCGCTTGAGGGGTCCGACGAACGGCCAATTCTGGCGGCACTAGCGCTTATACCCGGGGTTGCAGGTATCTCGTACGTTGCGATGGTGTTCGGTATTGGTACCGTAACCATCGGCGAGACGACGCTTGTCGGGTTCCGATATCTCGACTGGGTGGTGACGACGCCGCTGCTGGTCGGGTTTATCGGGTATACTGCCGGCGCGTCGCGACGCGCGATTTTCGGGGTCATGGCGGCAGACGCCCTGATGATACTTGCAGGCGTCGGGGCGGTCGTCGCCGCCGGGACACTGAAATGGGCGCTGTTCGGCGTCTCGGCAGTGTTCCACATCTCGCTGTTTGCCTATCTGTACCTCATCTTCCCGCGCTCGGTTCCGGACGACCCACAGCGTATCGGCCTGTTTAGCCTCCTCAAGAACCACGTCGGGCTGCTGTGGATCGCGTATCCGCTCGTCTGGCTTGCTGGCCCCGAAGGACTTGGATTCGCGACCTACGTCGGTGTCAGCATCACCTATGCGTTTCTCGACCTGCTGGCGAAGGTCCCTTACGTGTACTTTTTCTACGCCCGACGGCAGGTGTTCGCCACGAAACTGCTTCGGGATTCGGGTGACACCACAGTGACGCCGGCGGACTAAGCAGTAGCGGTCACCGAGATGTCGTCGATCACGCGGCACTTCGGAGCTGATAACGGTTCACAAGTAACCGGCGTGTCGCGACACACTGATTCTGTTGTCATGTGGCCAGTTTCGACCGTCCACAACTACTGGCACAGGCCATCACACACGACTGAAGGTTTTTGTCCGTGGGGTGCCCACCCCGGGACGTGATACCCGGCACGGACGCGTATGACATCGCTATCGAGATTTCGGACGCCGACATCGAGCGACTGCTGTCGGTGATGCCCGAAGATGTCGAGGCCGCGTCGGCGCTGTCCTACTGCCGGAACGTGTTCTTACCCCTGACGACCGCCTGCCGCTACACCTGCACCTATTGCACGTACTACGACCCGCCGGGGCAGGCAGAGTTGATGGACCGCGAAGAGATCCGGGAGACCTGCCGCCGCGGGGCCGACGCCGGCTGTACCGAGGCGCTGTTTACCTTCGGCGACGACCCGGACGACCGCTACACCGCGGTCCACGACCAGCTCGCCGAGTGGGGCCACGACTCCATCCACGAGTACCTCCGGGAAGCCTGCGAAATCGCGCTGGAGGAGGGGTTGCTCCCGCACGCCAACCCCGGCGACCAGACACGCGAGCAGATGGCCCACGTCGCCGACCTGAACGCCTCGATGGGCGTGATGCTTGAGACGACCACAGAGGTTCAGGCACACGGTGGCCCGCGGGCGAAAAACCCCGGTCAGCGACTCAACACCCTCCGGGTGGCCGGCGAACTCGGCGTTCCGTTCACAACGGGCATTCTCGTCGGCATCGGCGAGGACTGGCACCACCGCGCAGAGAGCTTGCTCGCTATCCGAGAGATGCACGAACGCTACGGCCATATTCAGGAGGTCATCATCCAGCCCGTCGTCGAGAACGAGCGCTGGCAGGGCGGCTCCCCCGACTTGGCGACAATGCGCCGGGTGACAGCAATGGCCCGCGCGGCCCTTCCCGAAGAAGTGTCCGTACAGGTCCCCCCGAACCTCGCGCCCGCCCGGGACCTGACTGACTGTGGTATCGACGACCTGGGCGGCGTTTCTCCGGTCACAGTCGACCACATCAACCCCGAGTACGAGTGGCCCGCGCTGCAGGAACTGACCGCCGTCGCCGAGGCCGCCGAGGTGCCACTGAGCGAGCGGTTGCCGGTCTACGACCACTTCGTCGACGACGGCTGGCTCTCTGCCCCCATCGAGGCGGCTATCGAGGCCGATAATGACGCTGGCGACCGGTTCCGGTCGATACTGGACCGGGGTGTGAATCCAGTGACGCTGTGACTCCGGCGGCCAGTCTGCAGGTGAACGGTCGCCACGGCCAAACAGACACTGGACAACAATCACCTAGCAGTCTAGGCGGTATCTACACATACGCTGGCGTACCAATATATATCATGCCTGGGCGTGCCTCTGACAGCAGTTCCAGGCGGAATACTCTACCACACCGGCCACGGCCAGTGCCCAGCCGTGGTCCACTAATTCAGTCGAGTAATGGCGTTCCGTCAGCCCGTGGTCCGAGTTGCGGGCCGAGCACGTCGGCGTCGGGGTCGATAACGCGGCGCTGCTCGTAGTCCGTCGAGCGCTCGACGGGCGTCCGGCCGATGGCAGTGATCATGTCGGCGTACTCCTGAAACGACCGGAACTCGCCGTAGTCGCCGCCAGCGCGCTTGGTGATCTCTTCTGAGAGAATCGTCCCCATGAAGTCGTCCGCGCCGCAGGTGAGCATCTTCAACCCCTGCGTGTCACCGTATTTGACCCACGAGGCCTGAATGTGGTCGACGTTGTCGAGGAAGAGCCGTGAGACGGCGATCATCAGTTCGTCCTCGTCGACCGTCGCGCCGCCGTCGACCATGCCACGTTCGTACAGCGGCGTCTCCTCGTGGACAAAGGATAGCGGGACGAACTCTGTGATTGCGCCGGTTCGGTCCTGCAGGTCACGGATGCGCTGCAGGTGCAGCGCACGGTGGTACTCGTTCTCGACGTGGCCGTACATCATCGTCGAGGTCATATCGAGGCCAACCGACGCAGCCGCCGCCATCGCTTCGAGCCACTCGTCAGTGCGGATCTTTCCCGGGCAAATAACGTCACGGACCTCGTCGACGAGGATTTCGGCAGCCGTGCCGGGGACGCTGTCGAGCCCGGCGTCTTGCAGTCGGCTAAACACCTCCTCGTAGGACCAGTCAGTGCCCCGGCGGGCGTGATAGGCTTCCTCCGGCGTCATCGAGTGGAGATGGATGTCGCCGACGTTCATCGCGTCGAGCTGTTCGCAGTATGTGGCCGGGTCCGTCTCGTACTCGTCGGGCGAGCGGTAGTTCAGGTCTCCGCGGTCGCTCGTCTCCAGTATCTCCCGGTGTTCGTCGTCCAGCGCGAGCGCGGGGTGGAGTCCAGACACCGAGCAGACCTCGTAGATGCCCCGGTCAAGAGCGTCCTGTACGATTTGACGGGATTCGCTCGGCGTCTTCGTGAAGCCGCCGTGGTCCTCCTGATAATCGCTCCGGAACTGCTCGGAGCGGTCCTTGAAATTACAGAACAGGCAGCCCGTGTTGCAGGCCGTTGTGACGTTGTTGTTGAGGTTCGCGACGAAGGTGACCTCGTCACCGACGACCTCGGCCCGACGGCGGTCGGCCGCTTCGAGCACCTGCTCTTTCCGGTCGTGGTCGATACCGTCCCGGTCAGTGCCCGTAGTAAAGAGTTCGACGGCGTCGTCAACTGTCAGTCGCGTCCCGTTTCTCGCCTTGGCGAGGGCGTTCTCGAACGACTGGTCAGTCGTCGGACGGTGCTCGAACTCGGTGGAGCCGTCCGGAGTACCGACGGTCTCTGGGACGTCCGGCATTGCTGGACAGGAGGGAAAGAACGGTCAAAAGCGTATGGGTACGCACACGGATCACAAGGTCGACAGGGCCCCGTGTTCCGGGAGACAAGCAGCTGCAATTCCGGGAACACTCCATCAGGTCGGCAATACGCCACCGACCCAGCCCGCAGTCTCGACGATAACCCAGGCAACGAAAGCCGCGTACGCGCCGAGCAACGCATACGATTCGAGTTCGCTCAACACAAGGTCAGTTCGGAGGACGGTGAACAGAAGAATCGTTGCCCCGGTCAGGACGCCGAACATCGGCACGGCCATCGCGAAGTCGACGGTCCACGTGCCGGCAATGAGAACGCCAAGCGGGATAGCGACAAGCAGGTCGAACGTATTCGAGCCGAGAACGTTTGCGAGCGACGTGACCCCGCGGTCGTCGCGGGCTGCTCTAACACTGACGAGCGTGTCGGGGAGACTCGTCGCCGCCGCGAGAATCGTCACACCGAGCAGAAACTCCTGAACGCCGGCGGCCCGGCCGATGACGCCGACGGCGTGGACCAGGTTCTCTACAGCCACGAGGATGACAGCCAGGCCCAGCAGGAGGAAGAGCCACTCCCGCCCGACCGAGATGTCGGCAGTCCAGTCCTCTTCGGGGTCGTGGTCGGCCGTATCCTGATACTGGATGAAAACGTACAGTCCGTAGAGCGCGAGCGGAATCGCCGCCAGCGGCCGCGTGATAACGCCAGTGAGTGTGGCCTCACCGGGATAGTAGATGACCGCAAGCGCCATCGTAATAAGCAGGACTGAGACGGCGAGCATGTAGAACTGCGCCTCCTTGTAGACGAGTGTCCGGCTCGATTCGAGTTCGTCGTCCGTGGCAATACCCGCAGCTGCGGGAATAATGAGAATGTTGAAGATTGCCGACCCGACGATTGCGCCGACGCCAAGCGGCATTGACCCGCCAAGCGCCGCGACGACGACCGTCGCGACCTCCGGGAAACTTGACCCGACGGCAACGATGATCGCGCCCTGAACGACGTCTGGGAGGCCGTAGTACGTCGCGAGCCGCTCGCTCGATGATTCGAGCCAGTCGCTCCCTTTCCATATCGCGACCGTCGCGGCGACGATGATCGCAGCCTCGACCAACAGACTGGAAGCCATCAGACAGTCAGTCGACGGCCCGACAGAAAACCTTGCCTTCCGAGCGCGAGTGATACTGTCTGTGAAGAATTTCGCTACCGCGAATATCTTACAATAGTTACAGCCGACAGTATGAGAAACGTCTTTGTCCCCGGCCCGAAAGGCGGGCACAATGACGAGCGTCAAGGAATTTCGCGTGGACGAACCGGCGACGGCCGAGGGGCTTGGCCGCGGCGCGTTCGTGTTCACGGACGACTACTCCGTATTCGACTGGGGGAAGATGCCGGACCAGATCCCCGACAAGGGCGCGTCGCTGTGTACGATGGGCGCGTACAACTTCCAGCTACTGGAGGAGAACCACGTCCCGACCCACTACGAGGGCGTGAGGCTCCCCGACAGCGACGAGGTACTCGACCTCGGCGAGGCGCTGTCGGCCGACGCCGCCCCCGAGGAGATGGTCATCGAACTCACGCAGGTCCCGGACCTCCCCTTCGAGGACGGGAGCTACGACTACGACGCCTACCACGCGGGAGCCAACGAGAACTACCTCATTCCCCTGGAGATCGTCTTTCGGAACCGGGTCGGCGTCGGATCGTCACTGCGGTCCCGGACCGAGCCTGCCGACCACGGCCTTGACTACGACACCTGGCCAGAGGAAGTCGTCGACCTCGACGAGCCCATCGTCGAGTTCTCGACGAAATACGAGGAACAGGACCGATACCTCGACCGTGAGGCGGCCGACCGGATCGCCGGCGCGGCCAGCATCGACCGCCTCGAAGAGCTGGCTCGGGCAGTCAACCACATCGTTACGGAACAGGCCGCCGAGGCCAACCTGATCCACGAGGACGGGAAAATCGAGTGTCTGTACTACGACGGAGAGATCCGCGTGGCCGACGTGGTCGGCACGTTCGACGAGAACCGCTTCTCCTACGAGGGACAGCAGGTCTCGAAGGAGGTCATCCGCCAGTACCACAAGCGAACCCAGCCCGAGTGGGTCGAGGCCGTGGGCGAGGCGAAAAACGAGGCCGATGTAGAGGGCGTCGCCGATTGGAAGGCGCTCTGTGATGAGTCACCGGAACCGCTCGATGACGACGTAATCAAAGTCGCGCGCGACCTCTACTGCGCCGGCACAAACGCCTACGTCGGCGGCGACGTGTTCGACGCGCCGTCACTCGACGAGGCTGTCGATGCCGCAAGCGAACTCTGACGCCGGTGTGACACGGCGGCGCTGCCGCCTCGCCGACAATCGCCGGTGCTGATATACCACAGCAGCCCCTCAACTGTGGCACATGGAGGAGGTCGTCAGCGAACTCATCAATATTATCGTCGCTATCGACGACCAGACAGTGTCGCTGATACTTGAGCTCCGGAGCCCACTTCTCACGAAGGTCCTGACCTCGGTGACCGGGCTGGGTTCGGCGGCGGCGGCAGTCGTGTTTCTCGGTTTCTTCGGTCTGGCCGGCTGGGAAGACGAGCTCCTGATAGCTGCCGTGGCGCTGGTGCTGACTGGCGTCGTTGTCGGGGTGCTTATGCAAACAGTGCAGCGGCCGTTTCCGCCTGCCCCGGTGTGTATGACCGGGGACACCGGCACCGTCGCCACGTCGTTTCCCTCCGGTCACGCGGCCGCCGTCGTCGTCTTTGCAATGACAGCGCGCCAGTCGCCGCGGCTTCCGTTCGGCGTCGTCGCCGGCCTCGCGGCGACGGTGTCGTTCTCGCGGGTCTATCTCGGCACGCACTACCTCTCAGACACCGTGGCTGGCGTGGCTATCGGGGTACTCGCGTTCGCCGCCGCGAAGCGACTCGTCGACCGGTCCGACTTCCTGTCGCGAGCTCGACCGGTTCTGGACTGAACCACGGCATATGTCTGTGCGGCCCGGAGTCCAGTTTTTGTGTCGGCAGGCCTGCTTTGCAACACATAGAGGGAGCCGACCGCTTCATGTTCTGGATGCTCTCCGAGACTGTCGCCACCGCGGGGTGGCGAATCGATTGCCGCAGTTACAGCCAGAAGGATGGACCGTCAGCAACAAGCAAGGCTGACATGCGAGCACGCACCGTCGCTCGAAGCGTTCGCGGCGTCACGTCCAGAAACAGCCCCGTTGCGCCACCGTTTCCGGAGTGAGACGCCGAGCGGCGGTGTCTCAGTCGTCGGCTTCGAGTTCGTCGTCCTCGGCAACGAACTCGCCAAGGCCGTCGATCGGACGGTCGGGGTTCAGCTGGTCGAGTTTCTCCGGTGCACCAAGCTGGGCCGAGGTTTCCTCGGGGTCCCGCAGTTTCGTCCGGCCACGATGGACGTTCACCTCGTCGTCGAGGTGGAGCTTGATGGCCTCAATGAGTGCCTCGGCTTCGAGCGGCTGGCCGATCTGCTGGAGTTCCTCCTCAGTGGCGTCGTCGGGGACGTTGAACGCGCGCTGGGTGATGATCGGTCCCTGATCCAGATCCGTCGTCACGTAGTGGGCGGTGACGCCAGCGATGCGGACGCCCTCCTCGATAGCCTGCATATATGCCGACGCACCGGGGAAGGCGGGGAGCAGGCTCGGGTGGACGTTGATGATCCGGCTCTCGTACCGGAAGACGACATCGGGCGAGAGGATGCGCATATACCGGGCCAGCGCAATGAGGTCAGCGTCGTACTGTGCGAGCAGATCGAGCAGTTGGTCCTCGTCCGGCGTCCCCTTCTCGTCGCCGATGTCGTGGAACGGAACGTCGTATTTGGCCGCCAGCGGTTCGAGGTCGTCGTGGTTCCCGATGACCACCTCGATGTCGGCCCCGAGGTCGCCGTTGGCCCACGCCTCGAACAGCGCCTCCAGACAGTGAGACTCCTTTGTGACGAGGACGGCGATGGTCTGGGTCTCGCGGTCGGCGGGGAACCGGACCTGCACGTCGACGCCGAGTGCGTCGCCCAGTTCGGTGAGGTCTTCGCGGAGTTTCTCCTCCGTCGTCACCATCCCGGACGTGTCGACGCGCATGGTCATCCGGAAGACCCCCTCTCGGACAGCCTGATCGAGGTCTTCGATGTTGATGCTGCGCTCGAACAGGAGCGAGGTCACTTCGGCGATGAGGCCCGTGTCGTCCTCGCCGACGACCGTAATCTCAGTCAAATCGCGAGTCACGATACCCACCTCCGGACAGCGTCGTCATTCATTTGACGCAGAGTCGGCAGTCCCACGGCAAAAGCCTTCGTTTTCCACCGAGCGTGGCCGCCAACCATTTGTGTGTTAGTCCGTGAACGTCTGGTCGTGATGAGTGATTCGCCGACCGTTCTCTGTGTCCAGCCGGACGCCGACGAGCGCGCCGAGACGGCCGACGCACTTGCCGACGCCGGACTCGCTGTCGAGGGAGTTGGGTCCCTCGATACGTTGACCGCAGCACTTGACCGGTCGGTCGACTGCGTTGTGACGGCCTTCGACCTTCCAGACGGGGACGGGTTCGACGTGGTAGACGCGGTCCGTGCAGTGAATCCGGCCTGTGTTGTGACTCTCTATACGGAACACGCGCCGTCGGACCTCCCCCGCGGCGGGCCCGAGCAGGTCGTCGAATACGTGCCGCGGACGGTTCCGGAGTCCCGGGAGCGGCTTGCAGATGTGGCTGCCATGGCTGCCGCCGAGGTAACGCAGGCGGCCTACCCGGTTCCGGAGACCGAGACGGAGCGGCTGGCCGCCGTCCAGCAGTACGATGTCGACCAGTTGGCGGCAATCGACGCGTTCGACCGGCTGACGGCGCTTATGGCCAGTCACTTCGACATCGACGTGGCCTTTGTCGGCCTCATGGACGAACACGAGGAGCGGTTCGTGGCGTGTGAGGGAGCCAACTGGCGGACCCTCGCCCGCGAGGACACCATCTGCACCCATACGATTCTCTCGGACGAGACGATGGTCGTCGAAGACACCCACGAAGACCCACGCTTTGCCGAGGTCGACGCGCTGAAACAGCTCAATATCAGGTCCTACGCCGGCGTCCGAATTACAGACAGGGAGGGGAACGCAATTGGTGCCGTCTGTTGCACCGACGGCGAACCGCGGCGTTACACGCAGACCGAACGAGACGACCTCCAGCGGTTCGCTGACGAGGTTGAGGACCAACTGCTGCTGCGACGCCGGCTACAGGGGGACCGCTAATGGCACAGCAACAGGACGACCGATACACGTTCGACGACCTACCGCTGAATCCAGTCGAGCCAGGAACGAGCCTGCTCGTGACCGGGCCCGGTCTGAGCGGCGCGCGGGAGATGGGACTGCGACTGCTCTGTAGTCCCGATACCAACGGCGGGACCGTCCTCGTCGCGACAGACAGCGACGCCACAACGATGCTCAAGGACTTCGAGCGCCACGGCGGTGCGCTCGACCGCGAGCGAGTTCGTGTTATCGATTGCGCACAGGAAAGCGGCGACCTGTCGGAGGACAACGTGTCCACGGTCAACACGCCGGCGGACCTGACCGGTATCGGTATCGAGTACTCCGGTCAGTACGAGTCGACGTACGCCAGCGGCTACACGCGAGTCCGCACCGGCATCATCACGCTGACGCCGTTGCTCGTCTACAGCGACGACGTGCGGGCGGTGTACCGGTTCCTCAACACCATCACCGGCCGGATCGGAACTGCGGATGGGCTGGGTATCTGTGTGCTCGACCCGAACGCCCACGAGGAGCAGGTCGTCGAAAGCGTGGCACGGTTTTTCGACGGGCGGGTCGATATTCGTGCTGATCAAGGCGACCTTGATCTCCGAGTGGCCGGCCTGCAAAACCAGCCAACCAACTGGACGCCGGTCGGAACGTGACCTGCCGGGAGAACACAAGCGTTTTCTCCGCTGCCCGCTCGCTTGCCAGTAATGACTGCCTTTACCGCGACCGTCACCGTCCGCCTCAAACGGGGCGTCCTCGACCCCGAGGCAGAGACGACACAGCGCTCGCTGGAACGCCTCGGCTTCGACCTGAACGACCTCCGCTCGGCGGATGTGTTCGAGCTAGATCTCGACGCCGACAGCGCCGACGACGCGGCCGAGCGCGCCGAGGAGATGGCCGAGCGGCTCCTGGCGAACCCCACGATCCACGACTACGACATCGAGGTGACCGAGACAGAATGACCAGCACCTCGAAACTGACGGCAGAGGTCTGTTCCCACACGGGGTGGCTCGCGTGACCATTGCCGTCATCCAGTTCGGCGGCTCGAACTGCGACCGCGACGCCGTCCAGGCTCTGGAATCGCTGGGCTTCGACGCCGAACTCGTCTGGCACGAGGACGGGCTTCCCGAGGATGTCGAGGGCGTCGTCCTCCCCGGCGGCTTCTCCTACGGCGATTACCTCCGTGCCGGCGCGATGGCCGCCCGCTCGCCAATCATGGCCGACGTCCGCGAAGTCGCAAGCGAGGGAACGCCGGTGCTTGGCATCTGCAACGGCGCGCAGATCGGCTGCGAGTCGTCGCTGACCCCCGGCGCGTTCACGACCAACGAGAGCGCCCGCTTCCAGTGTGAGCACGTCCACCTGCGCGTCGAGAACGCCGACACGCCATGGACCAGCCAGTACGAGGACGGCGAGGTCGTCGAACTCCCGATCGCTCACGGTGAGGGCCGCTATGAGATCACCGACGAGCGTCTGGATGAACTCGAAGCCGAGGACCGGATTCTGTTCAAATACTGTGACGAGGACGGGACTGTCACACCCGAAGCGAACCCGAACGGCTCGAAGCACAGCGTGGCCGGCGTCACCGGCGAAGCCGAACACGTCGCCGTCATGATGCCCCACCCGGAGCGGGCGACACTGTCGGACCTCGGTCGGACTGACGGCCGCGGCGTTCTCACGGGCTTCGCTGAGTAACGGTCACAGACGAAACTGTCACTGCGGCGGTTTCATACGCGACTGGGGCATATCCGAACAGCCGCGCCGCTATCTGGTTGTGTCTCAAAGGGGAAGGGACCAGCGGAGCGTGTGACATAGTCCGGCGGCCCCTATATTGGCCTTGGCGGTCAAGCCGTATAAATACATGCGTACCGGAGTGGAAGTGAAATCGAGGAGGACAAAGCGTTTGGCTGCGGCTGATGGCGAGAGAGTACATCAGCCACTCGCATGTGCTCTCGGCAACGAATCATCGCTAACAGGGCAGCCTTCCCCCGCTCGCGTTGTGTCGAGCGCTAGTGCCTCTCAGGACAACGAGCCGCGAGGGTGTCCGCGACCGCTGTCGCCCATACAGACCTAACAGAATAGATACGTCGGTTTATCCATCATAAATTATATTTGCTGTTGGGTCAACGCTGTATCTATGCCGATACAACGACGAGAGTTCATTGCAGCAATAGGGACAGGCGCGTTAGCAACTACCGCCGGGTGTGCACAGTCCGGGGAAGGCAGCGGCCAGACCGGAGCGGAAACGGAAGCGGAATCCGGGGGCGGCGGTCAGCCAGGGGTGGCCGGCGAAACCCTGACGCTTACGACAACAACGAGTACGTACGACACGGGCCTGCTCGATGAGATCCACCCCGACTTCGAGGATATGTACGGCGTGTCGGTCGATGCAGTCGCACAGGGGACCGGTGCGGCTCTCGAATCGGCCCGCAACGGTGACTCGGACATCGTGATGGTCCACGCCCGCGGCCTCGAAGACGATTTCATGCGCAACGGATACGGGATCAACCGCCGGGACCTGATGTTCAACGACTTCGTCATCGTCGGCCCCGAAGACGACCCGGCAGGGATTCAGGGCATGGGTTCGGCCACGGAGGCACTGACAACTATCGCCGAGTCGGAGTCCCAGTTCGTCTCACGCGGGGACAACTCCGGTACCCACACCAAGGAACTCAACCTCTGGGAAGCGGCGGGAACTGAACCGGGCGGAAACTGGTATCAGGAGACCGGGACCGGCATGGGTGAGGCGCTGAACATCGCCAACCAGCAGGGCGCGTACACGCTCTCGGATCGCGGGACGTACATCTCCCAGCGCTCAGAGATCGACCTCGTCATTCTGGTGCAGGGGCCGATCGAGGACGGACCAGAGATCCTCGCGAACCCGTACGGGATTATGGCGGTCAATCCCGGCGTCCACGACAACGCGAACTACGATCTGGCAATGGCATACATCGGCTGGATCACCAGCCCCGGAACCCAGGACGCAATTTCGAACTATCAGGTCAACGGCGAACAGTTGTTCTTCCCGGAAGCCGTGTCCGAGGACCCCAACTTCCAGCAGTACGTGCCAGAAGGATGGAGTAGCGACGCAGGCGAGTAAGCGTGTTCCTCGATTCAGTCGGATACCTACCGATGACCGTCGTCGCCCTTCCGTTCCGGGAAGGGTACGTGTCGAGTATCATTTACGTCTCACTATACGTGAGTGTCATAGCCGTGACACTGAGCACGCTGTTCAGCCTCCCGATCGCCGTGGTGATGGGGTTTTCTGACTTTCCCGGCAAGCAGTTCGTGAAGTCAGTCATCAACACTGGGATGGGGTTTCCAAGCGTGGTCGTCGGTCTTCTCGTCCTGTTTACCGTCTCGAACCAGGGACCGCTGGGAGATCTAGAGCTGATATTCACTAAGGAGGCGATGATCATGTCTCAGTTCGTCCTGGCAACGCCGCCGATTACGGCGATCAGCCTCGCGGCTATCAGTGGCGTCGACGACAAGGTCCGCGACGCCGCACACGTTCTCGGCGGAACACGCCTCGACGTGGCGCTAGTCGTACTCAAGGAGGCCAGATACGGTATCGCAACGGCAGTGCTTGCGGGCTTTGGCCGTGCCATCAGCGAAGTCGGGTCCGTGCTCATCGTCGGCGGGAATATCACGAGCGCACGGGGCATCTCGAAAACGCGGACGCTGACAACCGCGATTCAACTCGAGGCCCGACAGGGACAGTACGAGACGGCGATGATTCTCGGGGCCGTGCTGGTCACGCTTGTGTTGACGGTCAACGCTATCGTCATCCGACTGGGGGACCAGGGGGTGCAGCGATAATGCTCGATGTCACGGCGGTATCACACGCCTACGGAGACGACTACGTGTTCCGGGACCTCTCGATCGGGATCGAACCCGGCGAGGTCGTTGCCGTCATCGGTCCATCCGGCGTCGGGAAGACGACGCTGCTCCGACTGCTCGCGTTCTCACTGGAACCGGACGAGGGAACCATCGGCTTCGACGACACGGACGTGTGGGCCGTCGACGAAGCGACACGGCTCTCGCTGCGTCGGCGTATCGGCATGGTGTTTCAGGAAGCGAGTCTGTTCGACGCGCCGGTCGCTCGCAACGTCGAATACGGGCTTCGAATCCGCAGGTCGTGGACAGCCAGACTGCAGCGCGAACTACAGTCCATAGTTCGCTCGAACGGCACCGCGGCGGCCGTTCACGAGGCCCTCGGCGTTGTCGGGCTGACCGAGAAAATGGACCAGCACGCGGATTCGCTCTCGGGCGGCGAGGCCCAGCGGGTGTCGTTCGCCCGCGCGCTGGCCTACGACCCGGACCTGCTGTTACTCGACGAACCGACATCGGATCTGGACCCACGGAACACCGCCGTTATCGAGGATGCGATAGCCGAGGCCCGGAACCGGGGTATCGGTGTCGTGGTGGCGACACACGACATGCATCAGGCGGAGCGGGTGGCAGACCGGGTCGCAGTGCTACTCGACGAGCAAATAACTGAAATAGCCCCGACAGAAGTGATTTTCCAGAACCCATCGGACCACCGCACCCAGAAGTTCATCTCCGGAGAACTGGTCTACTGACCGCTTCATACCCCACTCCGATCACCGGTGGAAAATAGGGCTGGTCGGCGGCAATACCTTTATCGGGGAACGACATTGTCGAGATATGGATGCGACTGCGGACGTCGAAGTGCAACTGGAGCAGGGCGACGTGGCGCTGACCGCCCGCGACCGGACGCTCCTGCAGGCGGTCGCGGCCCACGGGTCGCTGAACGCCGCCGCCGACGCGCTGGGTCGGTCGTACGCCCACGCCCAGCGCCGCATCGTGGAACTCGAAGATGCTTTCGGCCCGCTGGTCGACCGCAGTCGAGGTGGCAGTGGTGGCGGCGGCAGTGAACTCACGGACGCTGCTGAGCAACTACTGGCCCGGTTTCAGCGGCTACAGGCCGAGTTCGACGGGGTAGCGACGGCGGAAGAGACAGTCCTGCGAGGGACTGTCGTGGACCGTGACGGGGAACTTGCGACCGTCGAAACCCCGCCGGGAACGGTCCGGGCCATCGTCGACACTGAAGCGTGTCCCGGTGACGCGGTGGAGGTCGGCATCCGCGCCGACACGGTGACGCTGAACGCACCGTCCGAGGCCCCAGAGTCGACGGGGACAAGCGCACGCAACCAGTTCGCGGGCACCGTCGAGCGTATCGACGAGGGAACCTCTATCGCGCTTGTTGCGCTGGCTGTCGACCCGACGACGACGCTGTCAGCGCTCGTGACCGACACAAGCCTCGACAAACTTGATATCACTACGGGCGCGGAACTCGTCGCCTCGTTCAAAGCGACCGCGACCGCCGGCGTCATTCCCGCTCTCGACCGGTCGCTGTCGGATGAGTCATCGTAAGCAAGTGAACAGCGGCGTAAGAGGAGCCTTAGAGACCCCAGCCGGACGGCAGCAGGTCGGACTGGCAGGCACTGCAGGCGACCATTCCGTCGCCGTCGATGCACTGTCGCTGTTCACCGCACAGGTCACACTCCGTGACCGTCCCGCGTTTATTGAAACTTCGGCTGTTCTGGTCACCGTTCGGGGTCATATCGAACAGTATTATGCGCGAAAGACGGATAAGCGTTGGTCGACAGGCCATCACACGGTTTCTGGCGCTCGCAGTGCTTATCGAGCGAGCGGGAGCGAGTAGCTGCGCTCGCGTTCGATGACAGCGTCCCACGTCGCCTCGCACTCGCAGCTCACCTGCTCGAACACCGACGGGTCCTGCCGGAGGTCGAAGTCCTTGATAGCGCGCTGGACTTTGTCGTCACACTCGCCGCAGTTGTGCGGGCCACGGTCGCTGCCGTGGCCGACCGGGTCCGAGACGACGATGACGTCCTCATCGGCGGTCGACTCCAGCACGTCGGCGACCGACCAGAGCCACGGCGGTCGGTAGCCGCCGTCGTGGTACAGCTCCTCGACCATCGTGTATCGCTGGACGTTACAGGGGTTCATCGAGACGGTGTGACAGCCGTCGACGGCCGCACAGCGTCGCACCGACCGCTTCATATCCTCGACGGCCTCGGCTTCGGAGAGGAACGGCGGCTTCATCAGGAGGTACGCCTTGACGCCGGCACCGGCGGCCTGCGCCGCCTCGGAGGCCGCCTCGAAGTCGGCAAAGTCGAAGTACTTGTTCACGCAATCGTGGCGGACGCGGTCGGTCGCCGTCTCCAGACCCACCGCCACGTCCGTCTCCAGACCTACGTCGACGAAGTCGCCGACGGTCTCCTCGTCGATGAAGTCCGGCAGTGACTCGACGACGATGCGCTCACGGTCGGCGAAGGTTTCGGCGATAGCCTGACGCGTTTCCGCCGGGACTTCGCGCTCGTCGAGGAAGCTCCCGGAGGTGTAAATCTTGATGAGGCCGCTCTGCTCGTCGCTGTTCTCGCTTTCGTGGTCCAGACAGTGTTGAATCTGTGCCATGAGGTCTTCATGGGCGACACTCCCTCCTTCAACGCTCTCGGCGACGTAGCCACACATCGTACAGCCGCCGGCACGTGCCCACCGACAGCCGCCGGTGTTCAGGATGATAGTCAGGCTCTGGTAGACGCCGTCCGGGGTGTTGTCCTCGTCGAGCCACACGCGGGTCGGCTCGCGAGGGTCATAGGTCGAGTCGTTGCGCGACCGGATGTCACGCATCACGGAGTTGTGGGCGTCCATGCCCTTGCCCTCCTCGTAGACTTCAGGACTGGGCTTGCTCATTGGGGCGAGGTAGCCGATGAGCGCGTAAAGCCGCTTCGTTACTGCCGGGATTGTGGGCCGGTTTAGTCCGGAAGTGCGCCGGAGCGGTGGGCCACGAGCCACGCCAGTCCGGCCAGAACGGCCCCAACAGCGTTGGCCACGAAGTCAGCGCCACTTACACCGCGTGACGGGACGAGCGCCTGCAGGAGTTCGACCCCGGCCCCGTAGCAAAGGGAGACAATCACGAGTGCTGCAACCGTCGTCACATCGCGGGCCTGCCGGCCCCACGCGAGCAGCACCGCCAACGTGCCGTAACTCGCCGCGTGCACCCACTTATCCAGCGCGAAACCGAGAAGTGCGGGGACCTGCTCGCCCGCCCCTTCTGGAACCGGAAGCAGTGATGTGACCAGTACCAACAGGGAAAACCCGATTGCAGGGAGGTAGCGGCGGAACCCCGACACGTCCATACTGGCGGTTTTCCCGGTGCGCAAATAAGTCGGACGGTCAGGGAAGCCGGTAGCCGATTCGGAACGAATCCCAGCGGACCCTGTTACCGCTCGTCGACGTGTCGCATCTGGACGGCAATACCGCGCGTCGAGGACCGCATCTCCGGGCCGCTCATCTGGGCGCGACCGACGCCGAAGGCCGCATCACCCTGAATCACCACGTCATCGCCGACGCGGATATCGTCGCTGGCGTCCGTGATCCCCGGCGCAAGCACCGAGCCGTGAGGGACGAACGGCTCGATTTCGACGGTTTTCGTCGGTACGTCGCTCTCGACCCAGCGGCGCGCGCCGGCGGTGGTCAGCGAGAGCACGCCGTACTGCTGGGCGAGCGCCGCCAGTTGCTCCCCGTCGGCGTCGTCGGCACGCAGTTGCGGATACCGTCCCTGCGTCGAGAGGTCGTCGAACAGTTCGTCGCCCGCGCCTTCGCCGAACTGGTAGTCAGCAACGGCGCGGATAGTGTTGTGTTCGCGCTCGCGTTTCGGATAGCGGTCCCAGCCCTCCAGTTCGGCGGCGAGGTTCCCCAGCGAATCCGCCGTCGTTGGGTGGTCGGTGACCGTGTAGGTGAACTCCCGGTCCAGCGAATCGGCCACGCGCTCGCAGATGTCGCGGTAGCCTTCGCCGGGAACGTGGGCAATAATCTCCGGGTAGTCGGTGCCTTCTAAATAGCGTTCGAGCACGCGGCTGACGAACTCGATTTCAGTGGCGGTCCAGTCGCCCGTGACCACGGAGTCGTAGTGCTGTGCGGGGTAAGTGAGTTCGAGTTCTTGCGGAACAACACCGATGGGCGAGGTCATCGAGACGACGTGGGCGCGCCACTTGATAGCGTCGTGGTACTGTTTGTGGCTCTGTGAGTCGCTGTAGGGTTTCCGTGCCGAGCACGGGACCAGCACGAGCGGGCGGTCGTCAAAGCGGGGGATGTAGCGGTCGGTGACGCGCTCGGCGAAGCGCTGGATTTCGACCCGCCGGAGCGAGTCGTCACTGGCCGCCGAGAGGTCGGCCCGCCGGATGAGCGGCGTTCGCTCCTCCAGATAGCCGTACCCCTGATCCAGCCGTCGGAACGTCGCGGTGAGCCAGTTGTCCTGTCTGGCCTGACCCTCGACGTAGTCACGGAGGCGACCGTCACGAATCCGGCGGCGGACGCGTCGGAGTTCCGCGGCGAGCGCGTTGACGTTGTGTTCAGCGCAGTCCTCGCGGTCGAACTCCGCGCGTGGCTGCTGGCAGGCCGGACACGCACACGGGAGTTCGTCGAGGTCTTCAAGGAAGTACGCCTCGTCGGTCGTGAGATACCGCCCCTCAGTCCCACGGATGACGGCGCGGTCGGGGTCCACGAGGTCGACACCGGCATAGACGAGCGTTGCGACGTTTCGCGGCGTTGCAACGCCGGGCAGATAGAGCGCGGTGTCCGCGGGAATTGCCTCACGGACGGTCGTAACGGCATCGACGAACGCCGACGCGTGCCCGACATAGCCGGGCGCACCAGCGAGAACGTAGGCGTCGCTGCCGTGGTTGGTCGCGGTATCAGGGGAAACAACGGCCGCACTTGGGAACTCGACATCCGGATAGTCGACGGCGAAAGCCTCGGCGACTTCGTCCGGCGTGCCGGCGGGGAGTCCGCGGTGGGGCAAGACAGTGAGCAACGAGTCGTCGCCGTCGGGAGCGTCTCGCTCGGTAGACCAGCGGCTTCCGGCGTCAGCAAGGACGTGTCGGCAGTCGCCCGGCGTCTCAGTGTCCACGTCGTCGACCAGCGCTGGCGTCGTCACGGAGTCGGCGAGGCGCAACTCACCCACTCGCGCGGCGCTGTCGCGCTCGTGGACCTCGAAGTAGTCGGTCATGCAATGGCGTCAGCCGCGCGCGACCAACTATCTTGCCTTTGGGCCAGCACGACCCCGCGAGCAAAAAGCCGTTCAAATCCAGCAAACGGCATCCTGATCGGGAGTTATGTGACCATGATTATCGCAAACAAGCCGCTATTCGCTGATTAGCTAGGTCCTAACTAAATCCATCGGGGATGACAGACGACTCGTGCAGCGACAGACACGACGAGACGTGTTGCTCGCTCTCTCGGGGACAGCCGTAGCGCTGGGGGGCTGTTCGACCGGCCTCTCCTCGGGGGACTCGGGTGCGAGGGCCGTGTCAGATGAGACGGAGCCGACACCAACGGAACAGGTATCGGGGTCACCAACAGAACAGGTATCGGAGCCACCAGGTAAAAACAGGGCCGCAATGTTCGTCCATCTCGATACGCTGGCCGCGATACAGTCACGTGTTGAGAACGGCGACAGCCCGTGGACGGGGGCCCACGAGGCCTTCATGAGTGATGTCCGCGACGCGATGGCAGCGGATTCCGAGAGCGTCACGGACAACGGCGACGGCCACGAGTTCAAAACGAAAGGACCCGAAGACCCCGCGGAACGCAAGGACTACGTTGCCGCCATCAGAACCGGAGACAGAATACGGGATCTGGGCCTCGCCTACCAGTACACCGGTGCGGATCAATACGCCGAGAAGGCCGTCGAACTGCTGGACCACTGGTTCCTGCGGTCGGAGACCTATATGGCTCCTGTAAAAACGAACAGCATTGAGCAGTTCATCACGCTCCCGAAAATGTGGTGGGGCGCGGAACTCGTTCGCGGCCACGAGGCGTGGAGCGACGACAGTGTCGGCGCGGAGGCCGACCTGCAGGAGTGGGTCCGGACGTTCCTCGACGACGTGGGCCACAACATTCCGACCGCGATGGGGCAACAGAACATCTTCAACTGGCAAGAGATGACCCACGCCGCCGGTTCGGTGTACCTCCGGGACTGGGACCGGTTCCAGAAGGCCATGCGACGGAACCGCGAGACGGGCTTCACCCAACTCCGCGAGGACGGCCTACTGGAAAACGAAATCATTCGTGCGTCGAGTCTGGCGTACTCGCTGTATGCGGCGAAGGCACTGATCACCGCCGCGGAACTCAGCCGACTCTACGCCGAGAGACTCGACGGCCCCACACTGTACGAGTACAAGAAATTCGACGGTGACAGGGGTGCTATCGAGCGGATTCTCGACGCCCACGCGCCATACGTGGCCGACCCAGAGGCCTGGGAGGCGATGGGTGAAGGGGACCCCGACCGGTTTGTCAACAGTGACGGCTTCCCCGCCAGAAAGCAGGAAGCCGCGTCCTCGCTGTACGAGGTGGCCTACTCGTACTACGAGAAAGATACGTATCTGAAAGCGCTCAAGCAGAGCGGACAGCCAGTGAAGAACGTCCCGACGTACGTCTCAGCCCAGCAGGCGGCAATTGACAACCCCGACCGGCCACATCGGGACGAACGCATCCTCGGCTGGACAACGTTCACGCACGGCGAGCGGTTCCGGCTTGACCTGTAACAGCGTTGTTTCCGGAGACGCAGTCACACCGCCACGTTTTGGATGCCAGCGGCTCCAAGTCCGGTATGAATGTTGTCGTGACCGGCGGCCGGGGGAGTTCCGGGCGCTGGATCGTCGACCGTCTCGCCGGACCGCACGACGTAACAGTGCTTGACCGCCGTCTCCCCGATGACGAGGGTCATCCGGCTGTTGAGTATCAGGCGCTCGATCTGACAGACGCCGGGGGCGTCTTCGACACGCTCACCGCCATCAACCCGGATGCAGTGGTCCACTGGGCGGCGATTCCGGTAGCTGGGAACCATCCCGGTGTAGACCTGTTCCAAAACAATACGCTGGCGGCACACAACGTCCTCTCGGCGGCTGGCCGTGTCGGCGCTGACGTGGTGCAGGGCTCATCTGATGGTGCGTACGGCTTCTTTTTCGCCGAGGAGACCCCCGTGCCAGATGAACTCCCGATTACGGAAAAGCACGCACGCAGGCCCGAGGACGACTACGGGCTCTCAAAGGTCGTTACCGAGGAAATCGGGAAGACGATTGCCCGCCGGGACGGCATCTCTGTGGCGTCAATCCGCCCGTCGTGGATACAGATTCCCGGGGAGTACCCCTGTCGGTCAGAGGACTACGTTGACGACCTCGCGGCTGGCGCGGGCAACTACTGGTCGTACGTTGACGTGCGAGACGTAGCCGGCCTCGTTGAGGCCGCGCTCACGGGCGAACTCGACGGCCACGAGGCGCTCAACTGCGTCGGCCCCGACAACGCGCTGGGCCGCCCGCTAGTCGAACTCATGCGCGAGCAGTACGGCACTGTCCCGGACGACTGCACGGTCGAGGGGGACGCCGCGGCGTACTCAACGGTCAGAGCCGCGGAACTGCTGGGCTGGGAGCCGAGCCGTTCGTGGCGAGAGGCGGCAGACGAAGACGTGGACGTACCGAGAGTCTGACCGGCGGGCGAGAAGATTAAAACAGATCAGTCGCGGGCGTGCAGGTCTCGCAGGCGAACGCCCTCAGGCACGCGGTCAAGTGCCGTTGCTGGCCAGTCGTCGTGGACCAGTGTAAAGGACACGTCGGGGTGGAGTTCGACCAGTCGTCGGACTCCTGTAGCCGCGGCCTCGTAGGCAGCCCGGTCGGTCCGGTCCGGCGTTTCCGCGGTCAGCGGATAGGTGTCAGCGAGTTCGCGCGGGTACGGACCGAACGGGGGCAGGACGCCCCAGCTCTCGTCATACTGTGCACTGGAACTGCCTTCCGTCAGCAGCACTTCCTCGCCCTCGACCGGGAGGCGCTCCAGTCGGTCCTGATGGCGTCGGACCTCGGGCCGGCGGGCGCTTTCAGTCGAGGTGTAGAAGAACGCGTCCTTCGAGACGGGGTCGGTGCGTTCGAGTTGCTCTGAGTGGTCGAGCAAGGCGCGGTAGCCGTCGAGCATCTCCGGATGACCACGGGCGCGGCTGTCGACCAGTTCCATGAGGTTGCCCGAGCGAATCGCCTGCTTGACCGTCCGGATTTCGCCGTAGGTGACGTGGAGATTGTGCCGCGCGAGCAGTTCCTCGCGTGCGTCGGCGTCCATCGCATCGAGTTCCGCCGGCGTGTGGTCGGTACAGACCGGGCAGTGACACGGGAAGTAGCTCAGCTCGTCGAGCAGTTCCGTCCCCTGCACCGTGAGATAGCGGTCGTCGCGGGCATACAGCGCGTACGCCGCCGAATCGAACAGGTCACAGCCAAGCGCCGCCGCCATCGCGAACATCATCGGATGGCCCGCACCGAACAGGTGGACCGGGCCGACCTCCCCCAGCCCGCGCTTGCAGGCCGCGACCACATCCGCGAGGTCAGCGTAGCGGTACTCGTTCATTAGCGGGACGACGGCTCCCAGCGGGAACACGTCAAGTCCGGTCGAGACGGCATCTGCAGCGGCGCGCTCCCGCAGGTCCGGATACGTCGCGCCCTGAACCGGCGCACTGACGAGCATCTCGCCGGTGTCGACTGTGGCGGCGTGTTCCAGCCGCTCCTGGGTCGTCTTGAGTTCCTCGGTCGCCCGCTCGCGGTCCACATCGGGCGGCGTCGGGATGTCCACCGGCGTCCCGATGTCAGAGCCGATCTCGTGCTGGAACTGTAGTATCTCCTCGGTGGTCACGTCGATGTCGCCGTACTCGGCGAGCTGGAAGGACCCGGAGTCGGTCATGATAGCCCCGTCGAACCCAAGCAGGTCGTGGAGGCCTTGCTCTAACACAGGCTCACGGAGGTCATCGGAGCCGTGCAGGATGTAACTGTTCGTGATGAGTATCTCCGCCCCGAACTCCGACGCCAACGTTGCCGGTGCAACCGTCTGGACGTGGGGATTGACCACCGGCAGAATAGTCGGCGTCTCAACGGTGACGCCGGCCCGTGGCACCGTTAGCTCGCCCAGCCGGCCCGCGGCGTCGTACTGGCGGACCTCGAAATTCGTCATTACACGTCGTCGTCGGTGGGCGCGCCTAAGGGTTGTGTTCCCCCGTGGCTGGCCGTTCGTCACTGGCGGAAGCCGAGAACGACGGTGGGGCCGAACGGCGCACCGGCCGGCGCAGCGCCGCTATTCGTCGGGCTGTTCCGCTCCGCCGGGCACCAGTTTCCGCTCGGGCCGGTGGACGGTCCCAGAGTCCTCGTCAGCGACGTACGTCTGTGAGGTTCGGAACATAGCAACCACGTCGTCGCGGGACCCGTAGGCGTCCTCGACAAGCCGTTCGAGCAGTTCCGCCCGCGAAATCGGCTGACCGGTCCGACGGCGGACAGCCGCGCGCAGTTTATCGAGCCGGCGTTCCGTCTGTTCGTCGAGTGCAATCGGGGCCATGTGTTTGCTGGTACCACTCCACATGATTTCAAGCTGTCGTCAGTTCAGCGCTCGAACAGGGCATAGTACATGATACCTACGGCAGACCGACTGTCACGGAGCGTGCCGTCGCGCACCGACTGGACCAGCGAATCGAAGTCGGCAGTGTCGACCCGAATCGATTCGTTGTGGTCGAGGTTCTGGTCGGCCGCCGCCTCACAGCCGCGTGCGACGTAGTAATGGAACACATAATCAGTGTTGCCGTTAGCCGGTTCGCCCGTGTAGAGGTGGTCGAACGTATCGGCCTCGTAGCCCGTCTCCTCGCGGAGTTCGCGGGCGGCGGCGACGGTTGGGTCGTCGTCCTCGTCTTCCATCGTTCCGGCAGGCAGACCGTAGTTGATTCGACGGATTGGTTGTCGCCACTCCTCGATAACGACCACGTCGCCGTCGGCGGTAAACGGGAGCACGATGACGCTCTCACCGTGCTGCACGTAATCGAACGCACCCTCCGTGCCGTCAGGGAAGCGGACATCCTCACGGACGACATCAAACCCCGGACAGGCGTATGCGGTCTCTGCATCAAGCGTCTCCCAGGCGAGTTCCTCGTCCATACTGGGAGTGTGGTCCCCACCGGCAAAGTCAACACGGGTCCACGCAAATGCAGGCACCGGACGGATGCGAGATGGCGCACTCTGTAGAGGTGGAATGAGAGTATCGACAATTGTCATCCTGCTCGGTATTGCATTGTTCGTCCTCCCGGTCCCCGGAACGTTCATCGCTGGGGGACTGGCCCTCGTCGCCGGTGGGTTGGCCCGGTGGGGCGGGCTCTGAGGATAGCACGAGTACTCACAGCTTGTCAGCGGCCTGTGCCTGCTCGGTCCGTCGATCTGCCTGTTCGAAGCGTCGTCGGGCCGCGTTCGACAGCGGGTCCGAGAGAGCGTCGCTTGCATCCTCGATTCTGGTCGCGACGCGCTGGAGCCGGTCAGCGACGGCCTGAAGTTGCTTGTCAGCGTTTCCGCGGTCACCGGCCTCGGCGCGTTCCGTTGCTCGCTCGGCGGCTTCAACGACAGCGGCGAGCGCTCGTTCGAGGCCCTGGATAGCGTTCCCGGAGCCGCCGCTACTCCCGGAAGTACCGTCATCATCGTCAGAATCGCCGTCATCGTCCATCTCGTCGAGCACCGATTGGCGCGTCTCCTCGGCGATGTCGGCGAGGAACGACGCCAGCGAGGCCTTGCCAGTTCGGGGCTCATCGATTGTTGCGGCAGTGTCGGCCTCGGGGTCCGGGTTCACCCGGAATGCACCTATCTCGTCGTCGCGGTCCCGGACCTCCGTCGTATACGCGCCGCCGCCGTGGACGTACACAGCGTCGGGTTCGGCGAGCGGGGCGTCGTACAGTCGACCAGCGAAGTCGTCCTCGACGGCGAGGTCGGTGAGGTCACTATCGGCTCCAGCGGGATCGACTTCGAGACGAGTGGCGTTTTCCCGAGCGACGAGCGGGACCTCGCCGTCGACACCGGCTCTAGTCGGCCCCTCGGCCTCGCTCGTTTCAGGGACCGACACCGTCTCACTGTGTGGCGCGACGCCGGCCCCGTTGACGGTGAACCGGTGTTCGCCCGCTGGCACGTCCTGAACGACAGCCAGACCTGAAAAAGTCGGGACGGCCTCGGGGTCGCTCTCCAGCAGGGCGACAGACTCGACGGTGGTGTCCTCGGTCGTGAGCCCTTCGTTGTCGGGGGCGTCGTCGTTCGAGACAGCTTCCGAAAGGCTGGCAACGATGGTCCGTATCTCCGCCGGCGCGCCGATGGCGTCGTAGCGCTCGGCCAGCGCCGCCCGGTGGTTCGGTTCGGAGATATCCGCGGCGGGGTTCTCGTAGCGGGGCTGGTTCCAGGGCGCACCAGTCGTCGTGATGTGGCCTGAGACGGCGTCCTCGGCGAACTCGGGCACGGCGAACTCGAAGCTCAACTGCGGGCCGGTGAAATCAGCGATATGTTCCAGTTCGCTGCTCGGCACGAGGTCGTACTCGATGTCTGGGTCACCGTCGCCCCGGTCGGTGTGCTGGAAGACGAGCCCCGTCTCCCGCGTCGGCAGGTCCGACGGCGGTTCGGTGAGGCTATCGAACGAACGGACGGTGAGCGGCTCCGAGATGAGGTCCTCACGGCTGACCGACGGGAGCCGCTCGTGTTCGTACAGCGGTGCGCCCTCGTACTCCGGGACGAGATAGGGAAGTCGCGAGCCCTCGTCGCGCGGGAGCCCATAGGCGACAGGAATCTCCGCGAGGTCCTCGATGGTTTCGACCGCGCTGTTCGTGATATCCGCGAACCGGTCTCCCTCCGGCAGCCGGGTGAACCGGTCGCGAACGTCGTTGACCGACAGCGCGCTGGAGTGTGAGCCCAGTTCCGAGAGGATGCGCGGCACCATCTCTGGGTCCGGGTCGAGGAACTCGTTGTTGGGCACCTTCCGGGAGTGGGAGCTGGCGACGTACAGTTGCGGGTCGCCCGTCCCCGTGTCGACGAACACGTGCAGGACCTCCCAGTCGTGCCAGTGAAAGTTCGTTGTGAACTGGTCGAACGCGGAGTAGAACCAGAACTGGACGACGGCAAGCGGCGAGTTCTCGTACTCGACCACGTTGTAGAACGCCGTCGGGTCCGGCGGCTCTCCGTCGGCCATCCGCTCGTGATACCCGTTGAACGCGTCGAACCCATCGACGACGGTGTCCCCGTCCTGCTCGCTTGTGTACGGCCGCGGGTCCGTCGGGAACCACGGCTCCGCCCGGTCGAAGTACAGCGTCGGTGCAAACCGTCGGGCGAGTTCTGCGGCGCGTTCGCCCTCAACTGTCGAGGCCGCGTCGTCGCTTTCGCTTTCGAACGCCGAACAGCCGGCGACGGACGCAAGGCCGGTCCCGGCGACCGTCTGCAGAACCGCACGACGGGACAGTCCATCCCGGTCAGTCATCGGTCCCTCATCGCTTCGGTGCGTCGTCGGACAGCGCGACCCGTCGCTGTCTCCGAACCCAATAATTCCATACACCATTTCAGCGAACCGCGGAGGAAAACCCTTCTGGCAGTCTCCCAGCGTGCCCCGTCAGTACCGTTCGAACCCCGCCGTGTCCAGATAATTGTGCGCGACCGTGATCGAATGGTCTGCGTGGAGGGCCTTCGGCCCAAGCGAGACGCGCTCGTCCGCACGGTCGGCCAGCAGCGCCGCTTCCTCGTCTCGGAAGTCGTGATGATCCGAGAGGACGAACACCGGGTCCGACGGGGGTGCAACGCTGACGATGGGGTCGCCGTCCTCGTGCAACTGGACGACGGTTCCGCGGCGCGCCACGTCGTCGAGCGTCCCTTCGAATCCCCGTCGCGTGAGCGACACGCCCGGCGAGGTTTCGGCCGGGATGTGGCCGATAGCTTCTTCGCGCTCTTCTAGTGCCTTCCGTATCAGTGCCGCTGTGGACCGTTCATCCGGGTTCAGCCGGCGGAGGTCGCTCCCCTCGAACGTAACGGTGTACTCGTCGCCCAGAATCAGGTGGACCCGCACGTCTTCCCGGATAGCATGGCTCAAAAAGAACGCGCTGGTGACACACCGACAGAGCACGTCGAGCCGGCCGGCAGCGCCGGCCAGATCGTCGAGCGAGAACTCCGGCGTCGTCGGGGCGTCGTGACCGATGATGACGAACTGACGCATACCGGTTCGAGGCTGGTCGGCGACTTACGTGCATCGACAGCCGAACGACACGCGGCCAGATCCGGACAACGAACCACCCGGACGCAGGACTCACAGTTCGGCAACCGAAGTGAACAGCCGGTTGGCCCAGTCGGCCTCCGCTCGCGGCGTCGGCCCCTCACCGCCGTGTTCGATTGCCCGTGCTTCGCGACGGACGACCGGCGTATGTGTGTCGTGGGTCGAGTACGACGACGAGAGTCGCGTCTTGACTGTCTCACGGACTGCGCTGGCGGTCGTACGGGCCGCGTTTCGCAGGTCGGTGAGCGCCCCGGCAAGCATCGGCAGGTCGTACGGCGAGTTGGGGCCGTAGCCGTGGCGGTGGTACCGGAGCGATTGTGTCCCGATGTCGACGGTGAGGTGTCCGCACTCCGCGGTAAAAACGACGCGACGGCGGTCAGGCACGTTTGAGTGGTGCTGTATTGTACAGGTGACATCCTCGGCCGTCACGAACGAGACGGCGATGCCATCGAACGCAACCCCGTCTGCGGCCGTGTTACACTGTTGGATGGCGACCGAGGCGTCGTCCGCGGGATAGCCCGCCGCGCGCAGCCCCACGTATATCGGGTGAACGATGCCCTCGCCGAACTCGCCGCCGGGGAGGTCGAGCACCCAGTCCCCGCGGCCCGGAACCGTCGGGTCGATGTCCTCCGCCCAGTGAACGGCGACGCTGTGGAGTCGCCCGAGGTCGCCACGCTTGATACGCTGAAGTGCGGTCTGTAGCGGCCGGTAGTACACCTGGTTGTGGACGACTGTCGCCCGAACGCCAGCCCGGTCTGCAGCAGCGGTAAGCCGTTCGAACTCCGCTCTGGTGGCGACGAAGGGTTTCTCGACCAACACGTGGACCGACGCGTCGATACAGGCCATCGCGAGGTCGAAGTGGGTCTGCAGCGGCGTACAGACGTGGACCCAGTCGACCGCTTCGGACGCCACCAGCCGCTGCAGGTCGGTGTACCCAGACACGTCCCATGCGGCAGCGACGCGCTCGGCTCGCTGTGAATCAATATCGGCGACCGCAGTCAGGACTGCACCGGGAGTCGTCTCGATTGCGGCCTTATGCCAGTGTGCGACATCGCCCAGGCCGACGATTGCGGTCCGCAGCATAGTTCGTGTTTGTGAGCCGACAGGCATACACTCTGGCATGTGCCAACGCGGGACAGATGTGGCCCTGGGCGACCAGCGTGTCGCAGACTGAACCGTCGCGTGGTCGAGTGTGGGAAACGCGGTGTCGGCAGTGTTGGGAACGGTCTGACCGCCGTCAGTTCGCGGTCACGACCCCAAGTTCTCCCCCGCCGTGCCTACTTCCGACTGCGGGTCAAAGCGATGGTATGCCTATGTCAGAGTTCGACGAATTCGACCACGAAACGCACATGCAACGCGCCTTCGAGCTGGCCCGGACCGCTGTCGACCGCGGCGACCGGCCCTTCGGGTCGGTACTCGTTCGTGACAACGAGGTTGTAATGGAGGCATCGAACCGCGTCCTCACTGAATCGGACGTGCGCCGCCATCCGGAACTCCAACTGGCGCACCGAGCAATGCAGGAGTTTGACCCGGACGAGCGGGCAGAGACAGTGATGTACACGAGCACCGAGCCGTGCCCGATGTGTGCCGGCGGACTCCGGTACGCCGGCCTCGGCCGAGTCGTGTACAGCGTCGGCAGCGACGAGATGGGTGAGTTCAGCGGCCACGAGGAGTCCGTCCGCTCCGGTGAAATCCTCGCCGGCATCACCGACGTCGCCGGGCCGATATGTCACGAGGAGGGACTGGCGATTCACGAAGACTTTGACTGGTAAGGCCACGTCAGCACCGGTTGCGGGAGTCAAATGACTTATTGTGTGTGTTTGCTAACTAGTGCTATGAATTCACTTGACACACCGGTCGAGCAGGTGATGACCAAGCCAGTGAAGACCGTCGACCGGGAGCTTGCCGTCCGCGACGTTTCGAAGCTCCTTGCGTCCGAAGCGGTCGGGTCTGTTGTCGTCGAAACCGAGTATGGACGAGGTATACTCACGAAAACGGACATTATCGCCGGCCTCCGCGATGGGATGGACCCAGATACGACGCCAGTTGGTGATCTGATGACGACGCCGGTCAAGACGATTGACCCCGGTGCCCCGCTAGAGGAAGCCATCGATACGATGGTCGAGCACAGCATCAAGCGACTCGTAGTCGACGGACAGGCCGACGGCGTCGGTATTCTCACGACGACAGACGTGATGCAGGAACTGTCGCCCGACCTAGACCGTGTCGTTGAGATGTTCGCGGAAGGGTGACAGCCCGAATCCGAAAAGTCGGGGCTATAGAGACGCAGTCAGGCGGCTCCATCTCAAATTGAGTTCCAAGAACGCTACAAACCCCGTCTGAGCGTCCAGAAAGGGTTTACCGGGAGCGACGAATCGCTGCCCATGCGCAGACGTGCCCTCCTCGCGTCAGTCCCTGGTGCGCTGGCCGGGCTCGCCGGCTGTTCGTTCGGGACCCTCGGCTCAGACGAGACTGCCGACGTAACGCCCGCTCCGCGCCCGACGCAGTCAGTAACCGATGCGAACGACAGCGGGACAGAGAGGTCGGCGGACACCGGTAACCCGCTGCGACCAGACAATCCGACGACCGTCATCGAACTGGAAACCGGGCCGCGAACCTACGCCCTCAGTTCGCCAGGACTCCACACGGACGACAGGGCACGAGTCGGACTCTGGTTCGACCAGACGGCGACCGACGCCCATCCGGTCACGGTTCGCGGCTGGCTCCAGAACGGCAACGAGTTCGAGAACACGTTCAGGATCGAGTGGATTCCGGGGGTCGGACGGACACACAGCCGCCAACCCAGCGGCTACGACCACGAAGCACGCCTCCATCTCGCACCCACGGCCAACAACGAACTTGCCGACGAAGTGCCCTCGCTCGGCCGGACAGCCGAGGGGTACTGGCGCATTGACGACGTCGGTCCGTGGATGCCCGACATCCACCGACTGGCCCCCGGTGAATGGGTCCAACTGGAGTACGCCCTCGTCGGCGAGCCGGGCCAGTCCGGGCGGCCAACCGGGTCCTACGAGTTCCGCGGCCAGGGCGACTCCCTCTCGGTTTCCGTCTGGGATACGCGAAGTCCCGGCCCGGAAACTGAGTCCCGGTTCGCTGGCCGGTCGCTCCCACCGCTTCCTGGCGACGGCGGCGTCCAATGGTTCCACGAAGCAGAGAGGGTGACCCCGGCCTTTGTTCGGCCCAGTACCGAGCGCGCAACACTTGATACCCAAGTCGGCTTCGAGATGGTCAACAACAGCCACGGGCGACTGCAGTGTGGCCACTGGGACCTCTACAAACTCGTCGGCGGCGAGTGGTTCCACATCGCGCCGACGGTCCACACCGCCGACTGTCGTATCCTGAAACCGGGCGGCCGGGACCAGTGGGGCCTCCGGGCGTTCAACGGGCAGGCAGTCGGGTGCAGCACCGACGACTGCACCTGCGATGGCCTCACGCAGGGCTACCTCGGCGGCGGCGAATACGCTATCGTTTCCGGCTACGGGCACGCGACGACCGAAAGTGGTGCCCTGGTCAAACTGGTTGGCGACAGCGCTGCGGTGACGCCGATCGACGGGGTGTCGACAGCCCGAGACAGTGATACCGTCACGGTGACGACTGGTCGCCACGGCGACGGCGAACGGCCAGCCGACGCGACGTTCTCGCTGACTCGCACCGACAGCGCGAGCGAGCGGGTTCTCGCCGAACAGGTGATGGCAAGCGCTCGGTTCGCCGGCCGCCCCGGTGGTCTCCGCAATGCCTTGCCGTTCCTGACCGATGATGTCGACCGCGTCGTCGTCGAGACCGACGAGCGAGTCGTGAACAACGGCATTGGCCACAATGTAGACACACGTCGGTTCCGGTTCCGCGGCCAGGCCTATCAGGTATCTCGCGGCCAGACCGACTATTGAGCGGAATCGCAGAGGACGGTACTGTCGTTATCTAGTAATTGCGTTGGAAAAATGGGCCGGCGCGAATTCGAATCGCGGTTACGGCCACCCGAAGGCCGAAGGATACCAGGCTACCCCACCGGCCCGTGCGATAGCGATCGGATAGAGGACAGGGTCAGTTTTAACGGTTGCGAAACAGCGAGATTGGGAGCAGTTTCACTGGTGAACCGAAGGCCGAAGACGCGGACCTTCACCACGAACGTATCCCGGCAGAGACGTTCGCCACCTGTCTCGAAAACACAACCCTGTGTTGACATCGACTCCTGACACACGATACCGATCATCTACCGAGTTGAGCCCGAGAGCGAGGCAGAGATAGCAGTCGATGACAAGCATGACGCGTTCGCGTCGTCACGGAGCCACCGGCGGACGCGAACCAGTGTGTCTTCAAACACTTCGACCAGTTCGATATCGGCCAGTAGAGGGAGGCTGTCGCTTCCGTGAGCGGGGTCAGGTGTCACACGAGCGGTCGGGCTGGACGAGGCAGGGAGGCAACTAACCAGAAGACTGATTACGCGTCATGGTTACTCATAATCTGAGTAACTATGACTATCCTCATCACTGGCGGCGACGGCTACGTCGGGTGGCCAGCCGCGCTGCGAATCGCAGACCGAACGGACGAGCGAGTGCTGCTTGTCGACAACTTCGCCCGACGAGGGTGGGTTGAAGACGTCGGCGCGACGAGCGCGACACCGGTTGCCAGTATCGACGAGCGTCTCGACGCGGCCCGCGAGGTCCACGGCCTGACGAACCTCTCCTTCGTCGAGGGCGACCTCGCCGAGAAGTCCTTCGTCGATGAACTGCTGGCGGTCCACGAACCAGAAGTCGTGGTCCACACCGCCGCGCAGCCGTCCGCGCCGTACTCCCAGATCAACGGCGAGCGGGCGAACTACACCCAGCACAACAACCTCCAAGCGACGCGGAACCTCCTGTGGGGCCTCGAAGAACACGACCTCACAGACACCCACTTCGTCGAGACGACGACGACGGGCGTCTACGGCGCACCGGAGTTCCCGATTCCTGAGGGCGGCGCGACGATGGAGAATCAGGGCGAGCGCGACGACGTGCCGTTCCCCAACATGGGCGGGAGCTGGTATCACGCGACAAAAGGCTTCGACGCACAGAACATGCGGCTGGCTCACACGCAGTTCGACATCCCGATCTCGGACGTGCGAACGGCCATCGTCTACGGGACCGAAACCGAGGAAACCCGCGCTGACGACCGGCTCAAGACGCGCTTCGACTTCGACTACTACTTTGGAACGGTCACGCACCGCTTCTGCGCGCAGGCCGTCGCAGGCTATCCCGTCACCGTTTACGGCAAGGGCGAGCAGCGCAAGCCGTTCATCTCGCTGGAGGACGCCGTCGAAGGGCTAGCCGAAGTGGCCCTGACCGACCCCGACGAGCGCCCCGAAGGGCTGACGGTGTACAATCAGGTCACACGCGCCATCAGCATTGTCGAGATCGCCGAGACGATTGCAGATGTGGGCAGCGAGTACGACCTCGATGTTGCTGTCGAACACTTCGAGAACCCCCGCGACGAGGACGAGACCCACAAGATGGAGATCGAAAACGACCGGTACGCCGACCTCATCGGTGGCCAGTCCCAGTCCTTCGAGGACGGCGTCGACGATATCTTCGGGACGCTGACCCGCTACGCCGACACCATCGAGGCCCACGAGGACCGCTTCCTCCCGGGCGTCCTGAGCGAGGACTGACGATGGACGTGCTGGTCACCGGGGCCTGTGGCTACATCGGCAGCGCGCTGATACCGCTGCTCCGGGCGGACGACCGCGTGGACGACGTCGTCGTCTTCGACGACCTCTCCTCAGGATCGCCGCGGGCGCTGCTGGGGACAGTCGGGGACGGGCTCGAATTTCGCCGGGGCGACATCCGCGAGTACGGCGACGTGGAGAGCGCCATGCGCGGCGTCGACCGCGTCATCCACCTCGCTGCCATCACCGGCGCGTCGAGCACACATGAACGCCGCGACGAAACCTTCGCCATCAACTACGACGGCACCGAGAACGTCCTGACTGCGGCCGGCAAGCTCGGTGTCGACCACGTCGTCTTCGCCTCCTCGTGTAACGTTTACGGCCGCGCGACCAGCACCGACATCGACGAGACAGTCGACCCGGACCCGATCAACCCCTACGCGGAGACGAAACTGCAGTCCGAGACGCTACTGCAGGAGTACTGCGAGGAGTTCGATATGACTGGCACCGCCCTGCGAATGGCTACCAACTTCGGCCACTCGCCGGGCATCCGGTTCAACCTCGTCGTGAACTACTTCGTGTTCCGCGCGCTCACCGACCGCCCGCTCACCGTCTACGGCGACGGCTCGAACTGGCGGCCGTTCATCCATGTCCGGGACGCTGCCCGTGCCTACGCGGAGGCGGCGTGCGATCCCGATTCCTGGGACGAACCAGTGTACAACGTCGGGTCGATGGACGCGAACTACCAGATCTCGGAGATCGCCGACATCGTCGCCGACGAGGTCGCGCCGGTCGACGTGACCTACCTCGAAGACGAGCATCCCGGCCCGTCGTATCATGTCAACTTTGACCGACTGAACGAGACCGGCTTCGAACCATCGTGGACGCTCCGCGAGGGCGTCCGCGACCTCGCGGAGAAATTCACCACCAATGTCTGAGACAGAACCTACAAGCGAACAGCCACACATCGCCATCACCGGCGGTGCAGGCTACATCGGGAGCCGCGTCATCTACGAACTACAGCAGGCCCACCCCGACTGGGAGATCACCGCTATCGACAACTTCTATCTCGGTACCGTGCAGTCCGTCGGCGATGTCGATATCGAACACGTCGACATCCGGAACCGGAACCGTCTGGAAGCGGCGCTAGACGGGGCCGACGTCGTGATGCACCTCGCGGCGGTGTCCGGCGTCGACGACTGCGAGGAGAAACAAGACCTAGCGTACGAAGTGAACGTACAGGGAACGGACAACGTCGCCTGGTTCTGCCGCAAGACAGGCGCAGCGCTGATTTTCCCGTTCTCGATGGCCGTCATCGGCGACCCACAGGAATTCCCCATTACAGTCGACCACCCACGGGACCCGCTGAACTGGTACGGCCGAACGAAACTGCTCAACGAGCGCGATGTCGAGACGTACGCCGACGGCGCGTTCCCTGCCCACCAGTTCATGATATCGAACCTCTATGGGAGCCACGAGATAGACGGCCAGACCGTCTCGAAGGGGACCGTTATCAACTTCTTCGTGAACCGCGCGCTCGCTGGCGAGACGCTGACTGTCTACGAGCCCGGAACGCAGTCCCGGAACTTCATTCACGTCAAGGACGTGGCCCGGGCCTACGTCGATAGCTGCGAACGGCTACTGGAGCAACTGGACCGCGGCGAGACCGGCGTCGAAAAATACGAGATCGCAAGCGACGACGACCCGGGCGTCCGTACCGTCGCCAACCTCGTCAGGGATATCGCCGCCGATATCGCCGACATCGATGCCGACGTGGAACTGGTCAAGAACCCACGGGGCGACGACGAGACGCTCGTTGACTCATTCCCGGTCGATACCGGGCGGACAAGCGACGCGCTTGGCTGGACGCCCGAACACGACGTAGAATCAGCAATTCGGACCGCACTGGAGTCGGCGAACACGTAGACGACGAGTCTCGATGGATTTATTCGCCAGACCGGAAAGAGAAGATACATGAGCGATACGCCCGGGGCGGGAGCGGTACTCGATGACCGGCCCGAGCTACGAGATGCGACGGAAGTGGTTCTGGCCGTCGACGACGAGCAGGACGGCTGGACGTTCGACGACATTCCCATCGATTCGGGCCAGTTCGGCGAACTCGTCTCCGCTGGTATCGTCGAGAAGGACGGTGACGAGTACCGCGTCGCCGATCCCGACGCTGTGCGGGCCGCGCTTAATGGCGACTCCGAGGTCAGTAATGACAGCGGGCAGGGGCTAGCGCTCGGTGACGCGCTACGTTTTGATTTCGATACACGAGCAACTGGCCTGCTCGTCGCTGCCCTAGCGGTCGTGTTCGTCGCCCGGACGTACGTCATCGGGTCGATATATCGTGGCGGCGACATCGTTCTGTCGAGTAACGACCCCTACTACTACAGGTATCACGTCGAACAGGTCGCGGCAAACGCCGGCAGCGCGGCCGATTTCGGGGCACTCTCCGTGCTCCCAGGTGGATTAGCCAATGGGGAGCCACTCACGATCGCGACGCTCTGGTGGGTCGCCAGCCTCTTCGGCGGGAGCAACCCAGTTATTGGCCACGTTCTCGCCTGGTATCCGGTCGTGTCAGCACTCGTTACGAGCGTCCTGCTCTATCTGCTCGCAGTTCGGGTGTCAGGCGACCGGCGTGTCGGTCTCGCATCGGTCCTCTTTCTAGCGTTTATTCCCGGCCACGCCTTCCGGACGAGCCTCGGGTTCGCGGACCACCACGCCTTCGACTATCCCTGGCTGGGACTCACTGCCCTTGCACTCGTGGTCGCGCTAACGACGGCCACGAATCGAACATCGCTTCGTCAACCACAGCCGTGGATCGCCGCAGTCGGCATCGGTGTCGGGATTGCCGGCCAAGTGCTTGCGTGGGAGGCCGGACCGTTGCTTGTTTTGCCGGCCAGTCTGGTCGTATTAGGCCAGACACTTCTTGACGTGTCTAACGACCGGTCGGCACTGGTCAGAAACGCACCAGTTCTTGCCGGCGTTAGCCTCGGTGCGCTACTCGCTGGCGGTGTCCATACTATCACCGGCTGGCAAACTGCGCTTGTCGCTAGTGCGCCAGCACTGTTGACGCTGGGCACTGTCGTCGTCATTGTGACGGCAGAAGCAGCCAGACGCTTCGGTGGCACTGCCGGGCAACTGACTGCGGTCGATTTCGGGCTTGGCGTCATCAGCCTGCTTGTCTTCCGCTTTGGCTTCACAGAACAGTGGGGCACGTTCGACAGGCGGCTCGATACGCTGTTTCGGTCCGACGCGATCGCCGAGACGTACGGCCTGTTCAGCGCAGACGCCTTTGGCTTCCTGTTCCTGCTGGGCCTGACGCTGTTCGTGGCGCTTCCAGCGATGGTGTGGGGAATCAACCTCGCTCGGAGCGACCAAAGCGGCTGGCTCGTCGTCAGTAGCTACGCCTGGGTGTTGCTCGTCCTCGCCGTGATTCAAGTCCGTTTCGTCGGCGAGCTGGCCACGTTTCTCGCGCTGTTCGCCGGCCTCGCGTTCGTCTGGGCCGCCTCGTGGGTCGACCTCGCCCGACCGGTGCTGGCGACTGGCGATGGAGACCTTCGAGACGTACTCGTTCCGGATAGCCGCACAGTTGTGTCGCTGGTCGTGCTGTTTCTATTGTTCGGGGCCCTCGGAATGGTGCAGGTTCCGGTGAAAACGAGTCAGGTGCTCGTTGAGGACGGGACATACGACGCAGCGACTGCAATCGAGGCAGACGCCGCCGAGCGCGGACTCGAATACCCCGAAAACTACGTGCTCAGCCGCTGGGGACAGAACCGCGTGTATAACTACTTCGTCAACGGCGAGTCACAGAGCTACGGGTATGCTCGCGGGACGTACGAACCGGTCGTCGCAGCGACGGATCCTGATGAGGCCCATAATCGGATTTCTGGCCGGGTCGGATACGTCGTGACGACAGTGACCGACATCGAGGAGCCGACCACGATGTACACTCGGTTACACCAGCACTTCGGAAGCCGGAACGGGGATGTGGACGGCCTGGCCCACTACCGGCCGCTCTTCACGAGCGAAGACGGGAGCCACAAGGCGTTCGCGGTCGTCCCCGGTGGGACGGTAAAGGGCTCCGTGGCCCCGAATGCAACCGTTTCGGTCGAAACGACGGTCGCTGTCTCGGACAGAGAGATAGCTTACGAACGCCAGACGACAGCCGACCGGAACGGTGCGTTCACTGTTACCGTCGCAAACCCTGGGACGTACACCGTGACGACCGATAGCGGAAGTGAAACGACCGTCGAAGTCACAGAACAGACGGTGTACGGTGGCGGCAACGTCACTGTCGAGTGAGTTTCTGAGACAGGCACGCCGTAGTTCTGAAGCGAAACGACCATTGTACCCACCGAAAGAACAGAGGATGTGCGCGTCCGGGTCCGTGTCGTCATCATGCTTGTGCTGTGTCTGACACTCGGGGGACTGTTCGTCCACGCAGCGGTTACAGAGGACAAATGGACACCGTATCCGGATGCTGCGGACCTTTCGGCCGGATACGAGTCGTACGTCGGACAGCAACTCATGGTGTTTGGCACGGTGACAGAGACCAGCGAAGGCGAGATGCGAATCAGGGCCGAAAGCGATGGGACGGCAATCACACTCAGGGTCACTGAGACGAGAACAGCCGTCGAACCCGGTGGCGTCGTTCAGGTGTACGGGACGCTCGAACCAGCGCAGACGATAACGGCCGAGCGCGTCGAAGTCGTCAACAGCAGTCGGTGGGCCGAGTTCTACAAGTACGGTACCTCGGCTATCGGCGCACTGGGATTCCTGCTGCTGTTCGTCCGGTATTGGCGCATCGACCGAGAGGCGTGGACGCTGGAGGCCCGCGATGGCTGACCTGCTAACACACCTGCTCGTCCCATACATCCTTCTCACGGTGGCAAGCTGGCGTGCCGACTGGCTCGATCAGCGCTGGGTCGTCGTTGGGATGGGCGGTGCGGCGATTCCCGATCTGGTAAAGGTCGGAATCGTGCTAGACGAGAGGGTAGTCGAAGCGTTTCTCGGCGTTCCGTTCACCTATATGCCTGTCTCTACACTCGGCGGAGTCCTGTTGCTCGCTGGAGTCATCACCGTCGCATTCGAGCGACGACGCTGGAGACGAGTATTCGGCCTCGTGACGTTCGGCGGCCTCACGTCGTTGCTACTCGATGGGATGCGAGTGTACGCCGACGGACGAGCGAGCGCGTGGCTGTACCCGTTCACGAACTGGCAGCCGCCGACGCCGAGCCTATACGTGTCTTCGGACCCGACCGTGCTCGTGGTGGCAGTACTCGCTGCCGGCACAGTCGCAGTCCTTGACAGACAAATGCGAGTGCGTCGCTAACCGCACTACCAGGTCAATCCTTCGTAAGTGATGCCGTCGCGCCGCTTGATGCTCCGTCGGCCGTCAACAACGACAGGGGCAGCCATCTCATCGAATTCAGCGTCGAGCGCTCCGAACTCGTCCCAGCCAGTGACAACAACAGCGCCGGACGCACCCTCAAGAGCGATCGCAGCTGAGTCGGCGTACTCGATGTCGGGATAGCGCTCGCGCATATTCTCGGTGGCAACAGGGTCGTAGGCGACGATGTCTGCGCCACGCTCCTGCAGTCCCTCGATGACCGGAACCGCTCGCGTGTTTCGGATGTCATCCGTCCCGGGTTTGAACGCCAGTCCGAGGACGGCGATTCGTTTGCCGGATACGTCGACGTGGTCATCGATGAGGGAGAGGAGCCGCTCTGGCTGCGCGTCGTTCAGTTCCACGGCCGCGGAAAGGACAGCGGGGTCGTAGCCCTGCTCCTGCGCCGCGGCGATGATGGCGTCCGTGTCTTTCGGGAAGCAACTGCCGCCCCAGCCGACGCCGCTTCGGAGGAACTGCTCGCCGATCCGGTCGTCGAGTCCGATAGCATCGGCGACCTCGTAGGCGTCAACGCCGAACTCCTTGCAAATGTTCCCGATGTCGTTGATGAGGCTGACTTTCGTCGCGAGGAACGTGTTGTTGGCGTACTTTATCATCTCGGCCTCGGCGATACCGGTTTCGACGACCGGCACGTCGCCGTCAGCAGCCTCGCGTAGCGGCGCGTAGAGGTCATTGAGAAGGGCCGTTGCGCGGTCGTCGTCCGTCCCGAAGACGAGTTTGTCAGGATTCAGGAAGTCCGCGACGGCCGTCCCCTCGCGCTGGAACTCAGGATTGGACGCGACGAGGAAGTCCGCCCCGCGTTCGAGACCGGCGTCAGCGATACGTGGTGCGAGCCGATCCTCGGTCGTGTTCGGGACGACAGTCGACTTCGTGACGACGAGATGCGGGTCCGCTGCCGCGTTCTCAGTGCCGGCCAGCGCCTCACCGATAGATTCCGCACCGGCTTCCATGAACTGGAGGTCGATGCTTCCATCGTCGTTCGATGGTGTCGGAAGCGCCAACATCGTCAGTTCAGTGTCGAGTATTTCCTCGTAGTCGGTACTTGCCCGGAGTCGCCCACCACCGTGTTCGGCGACAAGTTCGTCAAGCCCAGGTTCGTGTATCGGCGACTCGCCGTTATTGATTGCGTCAACGATGTCTTCGTCGATGTCTATCGTTACGACTTCGTGCCCGAGATCCGCAAGACACGCGGCGACCGTTGTCCCGACGTATCCACTCCCGACAATGCTGACATTCATCGGGCGGCAGTAGTCAAGGAGCGGATATTATAATTCGGATCTTATAATTCGACAAGAGTTTTATCGGACGGCCAACGAATTGAGATATATGAAAGCTGTCGTACTTGCCGCTGGTGAAGGGACCCGTCTCCGCCCGCTGACCGAAGACAAGCCAAAGGGGATGGTAGAGGTCGCGGGGAAACCGATTCTGACCCACTGCTTCGAGCAGTTGATCGAGCTAGGCGCCGACGAACTGCTGGTAGTTGTCGGCTACAAGAAGCAGGCCATCATTAATCACTACGAGGACGAGTTCGATGGTGTTCCGATTACCTACACCCACCAACGCGAGCAGAACGGCCTTGCCCATGCACTCCTGACCGTCGAGGAACACGTTGACGACGACTTCATGCTGATGCTCGGCGACAACATCTTCGAAGCGAACCTCCAGGACGTCGTCAACCGTCAGGCGGAGGAACGTGCCGACGCCGCCTTCCTCGTTGAGGAAGTCCCGTGGGAAGAAGCCGGGCGGTACGGTGTCTGTGACACCAACAAGTACGGTGAGATCACCGAAGTCGTCGAAAAGCCAGAAGAGCCGCCGTCAAACCTTGTGATGACTGGGTTCTACACGTTCACGCCAGCTATCTTCCACGCCTGCCATCTGGTGCAGCCCTCCAATCGCGGCGAGTACGAGATCAGTGATGCGATTGACCTCCTGTTACACTCCGGGCGAACGATCGACGCGATCCGCATGGACGGCTGGCGGAACGATATCGGCTATCCCGAAGACCGCGATCAGGCCGAGGAACGGCTACAGGGCGAAATTAACCCAGAGATAGCCGCCGAAAACATCGCTGCAAGCGAGTGAGAACTCAGTTCGGGTAGCCTGGTCAGTAACCGGTGAGACCATACAGTCACGTCGGTCGCGTGGTTGTGTAAGTTCCCAATCAGAAGACTGGACCACCACCGTGAGACGATATCCACCGTACAGCGTCAAATGGAACAGGCACAGAGAGGGTTGGATCGACGCTGCGATAGTCGACACGACTACGCTAGTGCGTACACTGTGGGTCCGTCGGCTCACGAACAGGTCTCGTGCAGCAGTGTCTTTCAGTGGCACTATGACAATGCAGGGCAGTTGGACCGCGTGTCTACGGACAGTAGCTTCAGTATTTGAGTTCCGGGACGCAGGACTTATCCCGGAACTGGGCAATCACACTGATAATGGATAGTGGCTGGCGGTACCGGGTTGCAAGTGTGGCCGGCGTTGTCGTGCTTACAGCGGTCGCCATCGCACTTGTTAATAACGCGACCATCCAGTCGATAGCGACAACTATCCCGATACTCAGTCGACTGCCGACTGACCCTCCAACGGGGCCAGAGTTCACGATCGAGCTCTTGGTCACAATCGCGGTCGTCGTCAGTGTGTTCCTCCCGTTGTACAAACCCCGCCCACGGAGAATTCTTGATGCGATAGCACTGGCCCAGAAGCGGGTACTCGTGGCGGCTCTCGTCCTAGCGACGATCGGCTACTTCGACTATTCGTACAAGCTGCCGCGTTTGACTGTCGTATTAGTGACTCCCTTATTACTGGTCGCACTGCCCGCGTGGTTTGTGTGGATTCGGAAGCGACCGTCCTCAAATGGCGAGCGAACCATCGTCGTTGGCGATAACCTCCAAGTGATAGAGGAAGTAGCAAGCGAGGTCAACGGGACGCTCCTGGGATATCTCTGTCCGACGAGTGTCATTACGACAATCGAACAGACCGAAGCCATCGCTGACGGCGGAACTAACCCCAGTGGGTTGGAACGGTTGGGTGGCCTCTCGCGGATTGAGGACGTGCTCGTCGAGTATGACATCGATACGGTCGTGCTAGCGTTTGAGCATGCCGACCGGGCGGAGTTCTTCGGCGCTCTCGACGCCTGCTACGAGTACGGTGTCAACGCGAAAGTTCATCGCGACCATGCAGATTCTGTGCTGACCGCCAGCGGTGGAGTCGGAACCCTGGTTGACGTAGAGATCGAGCCCTGGGACATACAGGACTACATTCTCAAGCGCGCGTTCGATATCGCGTTTGCATCGGCTGGGCTGATCGCGCTATCGCCGGTGATCGTTGGGATTGTAGTCGCGATAAAGCTAGAGGACGGCGGCTCGATACTGTACCGACAAGACCGAACAGCGGTGTTCGGCGAAACCTTCTCGATCTACAAGTTTCGGTCGATGATCGAGAACGCAGAAGACGAAACAGGTGCGAAGATTAGCGACGAAGATGCGGGTGGAGTCGATCCACGCGTAACCTCGGTCGGGCGAGTGCTGCGACAGACCCATCTGGATGAAATTCCACAGCTCTGGTCGATACTGCGAGGAGATATGAGCGTCGTCGGTCCACGGCCAGAACGACCGGTGCTGGACTCGGATATCCAGACTGGTGTCGTTGACTGGCAGAAACGATGGTTCGTCAAACCGGGCCTAACCGGTCCTGCCCAGGTTAATCATGTGACTGGAAAGGAGCCGGGCGAAAAGCTGCGATACGACCTAGAATACGTGCGTGACCAGTCGTTTAGCTACGATATGAAACTCGTTTCGAGACAGGTCTGGAGCGTTATTATTGATATTATAATGGCGCACAGGAACCATTGAGAACAGTTAATCATCGACCGCAATACATCGGTCGTAATGAGCCCGTGTATCTCGGTAAGCGCTTCCGTATGGGAGTTGCACTGAATCTGAGAACCGTAATCATCACCCTGGTACACTGTTATCACCGAGTTTTGATTAACGGTGAGAGGCAGTCACAGCGGCAAGGTAACAGGGCAGCGAGAATCTGCGCCACACAGTAACGTCGGAGTCAGCGCTCATCGTTATCGACCTACGCGAAACGTACACTGTCGGTCCATTACTCGCTGTTCTCGACGCTTTCACTCCCCAGCTTACGCGATTCTGGAAAAATTCTGGCCTCGGCACAGTGACACGGGCTATCGAAAAGACCCTCTCAGGCTCAAAAGCAGTCAAGCTGGCAGCAAAACTCCTCGAACCGCCAAAACCGTCAGAGAACCACGAGCAGCGCGAGTAGCCAGCTACGCGCCGCTCACTCTACCGTCACACTTTTTGCCAGGTTGCGTGGTTTATCGATGTTTCGGCCCAGCAATGCAGCTGTGTGATACGACACCAGCTGCAGGTGCGTATTCGCAAGCACTGCAGCGGCCCGCGGATGCGTCTTCGGAATTTGGAGTACGTGGTCGGCGTACCGTTCAACGTCGCTCTGTCCGTCAGTAATTGCGACCACCGGGGCGTCGCGCGCTTCGACCTCTTTGACGTTTCCGATCGTCTTGCGGGCGCGCTCGTCGTCGCCAGTCACGATAGCGAACACGGGCGTGTTCTCTGTCACCAGAGCAAGTGGGCCGTGTTTTAGCTCACCGGCAGCGAAGCCCTCGGCGTGCTTGTAGGTGATCTCCTTCATTTTCAGTGCGCCTTCGAGTGCCACGGGCTCCTGGTAGCCACGGCCGATGAAGAAGTAGGCGTTGGCGTCCTGATACAACTCAGCGACTTCCCGGGCGGCAGACTCATCAAGAACCTCCTGAACGTGACCGGGGAGGTCGCGGAGCGCGCTAATTACCTGCCGGGCATCACCGGTCGTCGACGTCCCAAGGGCGAGCAGGTTCAGCGCGGCTAGCTGGGAGGCGAAGGTCTTGGTAGCGGCGACGCCGATTTCCGGCCCAGCGCGGATGTACAGCGCGTGATCGCATTCGCGGGCCGCGGTTGAGCCAACGACGTTGGTCACGGCCAGCGTGCGTGCGCCGCGGCGGCGGGCGGCCCGAAGTGCGGAAAGCGTGTCTGCGGTTTCGCCGCTCTGCGTGACGCCAACGACGAGCGCGTCGCCGATGGGTGGCGTACCTGTGGCGTATTCGCTGGCGAGGAACGCCTGGGCGGGGACGCCCGCTTCACGGAACAGTTGTGCGCCGTGCAGAGCTGCATGGTAGGAGGTCCCGCAGGCGACGAACTGGACGCCGGTCGGGGAAAGGTCGCCGAGGTCGCCGATGTCGACCGTTCCGGCGAGTTCGTCGACCCGGCCCCGCAGACACTGCCGGAGCGCACGCGGTTGCTCGTGGATCTCTTTGAGCATGAAGTGGTCGTAGCCGCTTTTGCCGGTCTCCTCGGGGTCCCACTGGACGGTGTCGATGTCCTTCTCGACGACATTGCCGTCGGTGTCAGTGACGGTCCATCCGGCACCGTTGAGGCGGGCGAACTCGCCGTCAGCGAGGTAGACGACCTTGTCGGTGAAATCCCGGAAGGCGGGCACGTCACTGGCCAGATACGTCGCGTCGTCGTCGATGCCTAACACGAGCGGCGAGTCGTTTCGCGCAGCAAATACCGAGTCACAGCCGGCAACGACAACGGCGACGGCATAGCTTCCCTCAAGTCGGTCGACCGTCTCTCTGACAGCGTCTTCGGGGTCAGCTCCCGCCTCTAGCGCGTCTTCGATGAGATGGGGGACGACCTCAGTATCGGTGTCGGACGTGAAAGTGTGGCCAGCGCTCACGAGTTCGTCCCGCAGGGACTGGTAGTTCTCGATGATGCCGTTGTGGACGACTGCGACATCACCGGTGCAGTCCTGATGCGGGTGAGCGTTCTCGTCGGTCGGCGGACCGTGCGTGCTCCAGCGGGTGTGGCCGATACCGACCGACCCCGAGAGCGTCCGGTCCGACAGTGCCTCGCGCAAGTCGGCAATTTTCCCGGAGTGTTTGCACAGGTCGAGATGGTTGTTCGCAAGCGCGACGCCAGCGGAGTCATACCCACGGTACTCCAGCTTCGAGAGGCCGTGAACGAGCGTGTCGAGCGTTTCGTCGCCGCGGCCGACACAGCCGATGATCCCACACATCAGCGGACCACCTCCGCGCCTTCGCGGACAGTTCCATTGACTGTCACGCCAGTGGTGAGCCGAGCATTAGGACCCACGAGCGACCCGGAAACGAAGCTCACGTCACCGAGTGCGACGGCACGGTCGGCGATGACGGCACCGAGCCGCTGGTCCTCGAACACTTCTGTGCCGACCTGAACATCGGCCGGGCCACCAGGAACGACAGTGTTGACGCCCAGATCCACGTCCTGCCCGGTGACAGTGTCGATAAGAGTCGAACTCGGGTCGACACGCGTGTCCGCGTCGAGGACAGTGTGCTGGATGACGCTGTTGGCCCCGATAGTGGTGTTACGGCCAAGCGCGACGTTCGGACCGATGACAGCGTCGGGTCCGATCTCACAGTCCGGGCCAATGACAACCGGCGACTGGAGGGTCGCCTCGTCATGGACGCGTGCGGAGTTATCGACCCAGACCTGCTCGTCTCGGGCCGATTCGACGACCCGGCCCCGCGCCAGCACCTCTCGGGCGACGGTCAGCAGGTCCCACGGGTACGTCGCGTCGACCCACATCCCGTCGACCTCGACTGCCTGGACGCGGTCAGATTCAAGGATGAGTTCGATAGTGTCAGTCAGTGCCAGCTCGCCGGCGTGACGGGTCGTTTCGTCGATAGCCTCGAAGATGTCGCCGTCGAAAGCGTACACGCCGCCGTTGATGAGCCTGAACTCGTCGTGTTGTGGCTTTTCGACGATATCAACAATATCGCGGTCCTGTACCTCGACAGCACCGTACCGGCTGGTGTCTTGCCGTTCAAGGACGGCGATGCTTGTGTTCCCGGTCTCCGCGTAGGAGGTGTCTACCTCCTCGATAGTGGCTGCGTCGACGAGACGGTCTCCGTTCATCACCAGAACCGGGCCGTCAACGACGCTCCGTGCCTGAAGGAGTGCGTGTCCGCTGCCGAGCTGTTTCGTCTGGCTCACGTAGGAAATAGGAACGCCGCGATATGTCGGCCCGAAGTGGTCCTGAACGCGGTCGCGCTTGTAGCCGACGACGACGACCAGCTTCTCGATGCCTGCCTCGACCAGCGCGTCGAAGACGTGTTCGAGAATCGGACGGTTTGCGGCCGGCAACATAGGTTTTGGCCGGTTTCGCGTCAACGGCCGGAGACGAGTCCCTTCACCCGCAGCAAGGACTACAGCCGTATCGATGTGCATACCTGTTGCAGACGGAGGAGGGGCTTCAATATGGCGGCCTTACCGAGATTGGGTTGTGTTTACTCGACACGTATGTCCAGTTTATCACGGCTAAACCAGACGTTCCAAATATCCAAAACAATTGGTCCTCGTGGCGCTTGCTGGTTCTGGACGACAGACTACTGCTCGCCCATCCGCTCGCCAGCGACCCGACGGCCCTTGGTCGTCAGGTTCACTTCGGTCCGTTCCCGGAGCACGCTTATCACGTCGAGTTCGATCAGTCGGTCGAAAATCTCCTCGGTTTTTTCGACATCGATGCCGACGAAGTTGGGGATGTCGAACGGCGACACACCGGAGTGTAGCGCCATGATGACCCGCTTCTCCGTCGAGCTCAGGTCCAGATCGGCCTGGTTCTGTTCGGCGCTCTCTTCGAGCATTGTCCGGAGGACAGTTGCATGAAACTCCTCGCCTGCGAGATGGGTTTCGACGCTGATATCTTCCTCGCTGTGCTCGACCTGAATGACCGTCCGCTCCTCGCCGCTGACCTGCTTCTCTTCGACAGCAAGGTCGCCGATGTCGGCGCGGTCAATGACGACAGCCTGGCCGTCGGCCATCGCGAGTTTCAGCGCCTCGTCAGTCACTTTGAGTCGGCCTTTCGTCCACTCGGCAGACTGGACGACGCCGCCCTTCAGTGCCGGGTGTTGAACCAGCACGATTGCGCCGTCGAGACTCGCCCGGTAAAAATCGGTCTCGAACGTTCCGTGGTCCGATGCCGACACGAGGATAACGTCTTCGCCGACGTAGAGTGCGACGTAGTCGGAGACCCCGGCACTCTGCTGGTTCACGTCGAACCGGTCAGCGATACGGTCGATATCGGTCAGTGAAATCTGTCGCTTGTCGTCGCCCAGCAGGGCGACCCGCTCGGTGGTGAGGACGATGCGACAGTTTCGCCACTCGGCGTCGGTCAGCCGCTGGCCCTGTGAGACCGCCTGGAGGAACTGCCCCTTCGTATCGGCGATCTTCTTTTCGGTGTCGCTCATACCCCGTACCGACCTCTCGTGCAGTTGTTGTCCGCAGGACTCAATATAAGTTCCGTCGCCAGTGTCGAAAGTGAGAACGGCCGACCGCAGTAGTCGGTCTCACAGCGGAATCGTACACAATTAGATAGGATATTTTTTGGGTGCGGCGATGTACTGTCAACTGATGACACGGGGTGACGAACCGGATCGGGGCCAGTCCCAGACGGGGCGAGAGACAGTCGAACCACCGGACTGGTTCGTCAAACAGGCGAACGTGACGGACTTGGCTGTCTACGACCGCTTCGAACGGGAGTGGCCCGATTGCTGGCGCGAGGCCGCCGAGTTGCTTGACTGGGAGAAGCCGTTTGAGACGGTACTCCGTGGAACGGACGGACCACCGTTCGAATGGTTCCCCGACGGCCGATTAAACGCCGCATACAACTGTCTTGACCGGCACCTCCCCGAGCGCAAGAACCAACTAGCACTGGTCTGGGAGGGACACCTCGGCGAGTCCCGCACCTACACCTACCTCGAACTGTACCGGGAGGTCAACGCCTTTGCAGCAGCGTTGCGCGACCGCGGCGTCGGCCCGGACGACGTGGTGACGCTGTACCTCCCGATGGTGCCCGAGCTCCCGGTCGCGATGCTGGCCTGTGCCCGTCTTGGCGTGCCACACAACGTCGTCTTCGCCGGGTTCTCTGCGGACGCGCTCGCGACGCGAATGGAGCGAGCCGAGTCAGAGTATCTCATTACTTGTGACGGCTACTACCGCCGCGGTAGCGCCGTCGCACAAAAGAACAAGGCCGATAACGCGCGAATCACTGTCGACCACGATGTGTCGGTCGTCGTACTTGACCGACTGGGCCGTGATGTGCATTTAGGCGACGACTACGTCGACTATCACGACCTGCTGGCGGCCCACGAAGGAGCCGAAGTCGAGCCCGTTTCGCAGGCAGCGGACGACCCGCTTTTTCGCATCTACACCTCGGGCACGACCGGGCAGCCGAAGGCTGTCACCCACACGACCGGGGGGTATCTCGCACACGTCGCCTGGACCGCCCGGTCAGTTCTCGACATCAAGCCCGAAGACACCTACTGGTGTTCGGCCGACATCGGCTGGATTACCGGCCACTCCTACATCGTCTACGGCCCGCTCGCGCTTGGAACGACGACAGTACTGTACAACGGCACAGCGGACCACCCCGAGAAAGACCGTCTGTGGGAGCTCATCGAGAAGTACGCCGTTGACGTGTTCTATACTGCGCCGACGGCAGTCCGGGCGTTCATGAAGTGGGGCGAACAGTACCCCGAGCAACACGACCTCTCCAGCCTGCGCCTGCTGGGCACGGTTGGCGAGCCGATGGACGCTCACGCCTGGGAGTGGTATCGCGAACACATCGGCGGCGGCGAGTGCCCAGTCGTGGACACCTGGTGGCAGACCGAAACCGGTGCGATACTCGTATCGACGCTGCCCGGTGTCGACGAAATGAAACCCGGGGCCGCTGGAACCCCACTGCCGGGAATCGAGGCATCCGTCGTTACCCGCTCGGGCGCAACAGCCGAGCCGAACACGGCCGGGGAACTCGTTGTGACGCGCCCCTGGCCGGGGATGCCCCGCGCGTTACTTGACGGGACGGGCTGGGGCAGCGCCCCGGACAGCGCCGAGGAATGGCGGTACTACCCCGAAGACAGCGTCTCGGTCGACGCTGACGGTTACATCACGTTCCTCGGTCGGATCGACGACGCGATCAACGTCGCCGGCCGGCGGTTTAGCACCAAGGAACTGGAGTCGACGGTCGCCGGCGTCACCGGCGTCGCCGAAGCCGCCGTCGTCGGTGCCGACGACGAGACGACCGGAACGGCGGTGTACGTGTTTGCTTCTCCGGAGGACGGCTACGCCGAGAGTGAACTCCAGGCAGCCATCGAGGACGCTATCGTCAACGCCATCGGTGGTATCGCCCGCCCGAAAGAGGTCGTGTTCACGCCCGACCTCCCGAAAACGCGCTCGGGCAAGGTTATGCGCCGCCTGCTGACGTCAGTGGCGAACGACGAGGATCTGGGCGATACCAGCGCGCTGCGAAACCCCGAAATTCTCGGCGAAATCCAGTCGACTACGAGACGGAAGTAAGCTGGTTCGGATTTATTTATACTTCCGAAATATTTCTGTGGCAGTGGCGTCTTTAGCGGCTGTATTATTGTCAGTATCTCATCCGTAACCACGTTCTAGTCGCAACGCTTATTTCGGTATTATCTGAACTTCCGAAATATATGGACGGCGCAGCGGACCGCATCGGCGAACGAGGGTACGAACAGCTCCGGCGCGCGGCCGGGACACACCGGTCCGACCTCGTGCTCCGGCTCGGTGCGGAGGCCGGACTCCGTCCGGCGGAGATGACGGCCGTGCGGCTGACCGACATCACCGAGTTCGAGGGACACCGGCTGCTTGCCGTTCGGGAGGACGGCGAAGTAGTCCGCGAGACGTACCTCCCGGATTCAGTTGAGCACGATATGCGGAAGTACGCGAACACGGCCGGGACGGACGACGACGAGCCGCTGTTTTCCGTCTCCCCGCGTCGGCTCCAGATGCTCGTCAGCGAGGTAGCCGACCGAGCCGCCGATACGGCACCACACCTGCACGGAGTTTCCACACGCGACCTCCGGTGGCGGTTCGCGGCGAGCCTGCTGGACGACGGCGTCCCGCCGGACGTCGTCTGTGCACTCGGCGGCTGGGACCGACTCGACCGACTCGACCCTCTGCTTGACGAACCGGACCGCGAAACCATCATCACAGCCGTCGACGGGTCAGGCAGGCGGGCGGCGGCAAGCGGGTCCCAGCGACCCGTCAACTGGATTACGGCGGTCAGCGAGGCGCTTGCGGCCGCCGCGACTGGGGAAGCAATTGCAACAACAGTCTGTGACCACCTGACAGAGACAGCCGGCTTCGAATTCGCCTGGCTGGCCGAGCGGACTGGCGACGGACTGACACCGCGCGCGACGACAGAAATCTCGGAGGCGGCTGTCGAGCAGCAGATCGACGCCCATATCGAGTCAGCCTCCACGCCACTTGACGTGGGCGAGGTTCGTGTCGTCGACGATAGTGTTGGGTCGGTCGCTCTGGTCCCGCTCGTCAGAGAAAACGCCGTGTCCGGTGTCGTTGGGGTCGGGACAGGCGAGGGCCTCACTGACGCGGAACACGCCGTGTTATCCGCGCTTGGCGTGCAGATCGGCCACGCACAGGTCGCCGCCGAACGCAAACGCCTCCTACTTGCCGACACAGTGACCGAGCTGGAGTTCCACTGTGCGGACGAGCGAACGTTTACCGCCGGAGTATCCGAGGCGTTACACTGTACGGTCGAACTGTCCGGCGTCGTCCCTGTTGCGGGCCAGTCGCTGCTGTACTATCTGATGGTTGAAGATGCATCGGCCGACGCAATACTCTCGTATGCGGACGACGACGACGGCGTGACCGACGCCAGGCTACTCGAAGAGCACAGCGACGGCGTGTTACTGGAAGTTGTCGTCACTGACACGCCAGCACTCCAGTTGGTCGAGAGCGGCGGCCGCATCCGCGCTGTGACGGCTACCGATGGCGTGGCGACTATCGCAGTCGAACTCCCCAGTGAGGCCGAGATCAGACCGACGGTCAACGCCATCACCAATGCCTACAGAGAGACATCGCTAGCGGCGAAGCGAGAGACAGAGCGGCCGGCCGAGACGGACACCGGGTTCCGCGACCGACTGACTGACACGCTCTCAGACCGACAAGAGACGGTCCTGCAGGCGGCCTACCACAGCGGCTACTTCGAGTGGCCTCGCGGCTCAACCGCAGAGGAGCTAGCAGACTCGCTGGATGTCTCGTCGCCGACGTTGCACAATCACCTCAGGAAAGCACAGCAGAAGGTCCTGACCGCGTTTTTCGACGACCGGCCGGCGGAGCCGCGGCAGCCGGCCGACAACTGAAACCCTGTTTCATGTTATCGTAGTTAGACCCCCCGTTTATATGGCCGCTGTGAAATATCGATGATAGACCATGTCAGATGAAGATGTCCAACTCGAAGCACGGCTCGAAGAGCAGGAGGTTTTCGAGCCGCCGGAGTCGTTCGTCGAGCAGGCGAACGTCACGGATGAGGGTATCTACGACGAGTTCGAGGAGAACTGGCCGGAGTGCTGGGAGGGGGCCGCTGCCCTTCTCGACTGGGAGGAGGAGTACGATCAGGTACTCGACGACTCGAACCCGCCGTTCTACGAGTGGTTCACAGACGGGACGCTAAACGCCTCAGCGAACTGTCTGGACCGCCACCTCGACGAACGCGGCGACGAAGCCGCTATCGAGTGGGTCGGCGAGCCAGTCGAGGAAGACAATATCACCTACACGTACGAGGAACTCCATCAGAAGGTCAACGAGTTCGCGGCCGGCCTGCGTGAGATGGGTGTCGGCGAAGACGATGTCGTGACGATGTATATGCCGATGATTCCGCAGCTTCCCATCGCCATGCTGGCCTGTGCCCGCATCGGCGCGCCCCACTCCGTTGTGTTCGCCGGCTTCTCCGCGGACGCGCTCGCGACCCGAATGAACTCCGCCAACTCGGAGTATCTGGTTACCTGCGACGGCTACTACCGCCGCGGCGACCCGCTCGACCACCTCGACAAAGCCAACGAAGGGCTGAGCGGCGTTGACCACGAGGTGGAACGCGCCATCGTCGCCGAACGGCTGATGGACGGCGACGGCTTCGACCACGACTACGCGGACAATCAGGTCGCCTTCGAGGACGTCATCGACGACAACGAAGGCGAGACTGTCGAACCAGTCGACCGCGACGCCGAGGACATGCTGTTCCTCATGTACACCTCCGGGACCACCGGGAAACCAAAAGGCGTCAAACACTCCACCGGCGGCTACCTCGCCTGGGCGGCCTGGACATCGCAGGCGGTGCTCGACATCAAACCCGATGACACGTACTTCTGCTCTGCCGATATCGGCTGGATTACCGGCCACTCCTACATCGTCTACGGCCCGCTCGCGCTCGGGACGACGACGATGATGTACGAGGGGACGCCGGACTACCCCGACAAGGACCGCCTCTGGGACATCGTCGAGGAGTACGAAGCCGACCAACTGTACACCGCGCCGACAGCTATCCGGGCGTTCATGAAGTGGGGCAAGCAGTACCCCGAGCAACACGACCTCTCTAGCCTGCGCCTGCTTGGCACGGTCGGTGAGCCAATCAACCCCCGTGCCTGGAAATGGTACTACAAACATATCGGCAACGAGGAGTGTCCCGTCGTCGACACCTGGTGGCAGACCGAAACCGGCGGCATGATGATAACGACGTTACCCGGCGTCAAGGACATGAAACCGGGGTCGGCCGGGCCGCCGCTACCGGGCAACGACGTACGCATCGTCGACACAGAGGGTGAGGAAGTCGAACCCGGCCGCGCCGGCTACCTGACCGTCGACAAGCCGTGGCCCGGGATGCTCCGGACGCTGTACAAGAACGACGAACGGTTCATCAACGAATACTGGGCCGAGTACTCGGACACCGATAGCGACGACTCTGATGACTGGGTGTACTTCCCCGAGGACGGCGCAAAAATCGACGACGACGGCTACATCACCGTGCTGGGACGGGTCGACGACGTGATCAACGTCTCCGGCCACCGTCTCGGGACGATGGAAATCGAGAGTGCTATCGTCGGCGTGGAAGGCGTTGCCGAAGCCGCTGTCGTCGGTGGCGACCACGATATCAAGGGCGAGGCGGTGTACGCCTACGTCATCACCGAGGACGGCTACGACGAGGACGAGGAACTCCGCAGTGCGATTATCGACGGCGTCGAGGATGCTATCGGCCCGATCGCGCGGCCGGAAGCGGTCATCTTCACGCCCGAACTGCCGAAGACCCGCTCCGGGAAGATCATGCGCCGCCTGCTGGAAGACATCGCCAACGGCGAGGAACTGGGCGATACGAGTACGCTGCGAAACCCTGACGTTGTCAGTGATATCGAGACCAAGGTCCAGGGTGACTGAGCGCTAACAGCGAACAGCACCACGAATTTTCAAGCTTTCATACCCATGTCAAGAGACACGCCTGCGGACCGAGAAGAGTCAACTATCCAACCAGACGGCGGCACAGCAGCCGCCCACGACGACATCGATTACCTCGACAGGGAGGTGAACCTGTTACGGCCGAGTACGCCGTTTATGCGCGACCACCTGAAGATCATCTGGAGCAGTTTCGTGCTCTGGGCGCTGGTCGTGTTCGGCCCGGTGACGCTGACCGCACTTGCGCCGGAGATGATGACCGTGCAGACGCCCCTGTTTGGCTTCCCGCTGCACTACTTCCTCGTCTCGTTCGGTGCGCCGACGGGCGCGCTCATTCTGGCGGTCGTATACACGCGCTACCGGGACCGGCTTGACCAGAAGTACGGCATCGATTCCGTCGAGAGCACGGCTCCAGAGACGGGCGAGGCAGCGGCCACTGACGGGGGTGTCGAGCAGTGACGGTCCCGCTACAGGCAGAAGCGCTCGACATCTCGTTCAAGCTCGTCCCGGCGATTATCGTCTTCCTGATGATGGCGTCGTTCCTCGTCATCGGCTACGTGTTCAAGGTGGCCGACACAGAGGGGATGTGGGTCGCGGGCCGCGGCATCGGCAATATCGAGAACGGGATGGCCATCGGCGCGAACTGGATGTCCGCCGCCTCGTATCTGGGACTCGCCGGGCTGGTCGCGCTCTCTGGCTTCTACGGGCTGGCGTTCATCGTCGGCTGGACGACCGGCTACTTCGTCCTGCTCATCTTCCTGGCAGCACAGATGCGCCGGTTCGGGAAGTACACCGCGCCGGACTTCGTTGGCGACCGGTTCAACTCCCCAACTGCCCGCGCGCTGGCCGCATTCACCACGCTGCTCATCGCGTACGTCTACTCCGTCGGTCAGGCCCGCGGCATGGGACTGGTCGGACAGTACGTCTTCGGGCTCGATATCATCCCGATGATCGTCGTGATGATGACCATCACCGTCGGCTATCTCGCGCTCTCGGGGATGCTGGGCGCGACGAAGAACATGGCCGTCCAGTACACCATCCTCATTGTCGCGTTCCTCGCAGGCGTGTACGTCGTCGGCTTCTCGCAGGGGTACTCGACGGTGCTCCCGCAGATCGAGTACGGCGCACTGATCGCTGACCTCGGCCGCGAGTTCTCTGCGCCGTTCGTGAACCAGCCGTTTTACCTCTGGGTCGCGACGGCGTTCTCACTCATCGTCGGGACCTGCGGCCTCCCGCACGTCCTCGTCCGATTCTACACGGTCAGAAGCGAGCGCGTCGCTCGCTGGTCCTGCGTGTGGGGGCTGTTTTTCATCCTCCTGCTCTACTGGGCGTCGCCCGCAATGGCGGCCTTCGGCGTCGACCTCTTCCAGACGACGACGGGCGCGAGCGCCTACGCCGCAGAAGGCGGCATGTCCGGCGCTGAAGGTGACGTGATCGTCGTGCTCGCCGCACAGTTCGCCAACCTCCCGACGTGGTTCGTCGGCCTCGTGGCGGCCGGTGCGATGGCCGCGGCTATCGCGACGACGGCTGGCCTGTTCATCACAGCCTCCTCCGCGGTCGCACACGACATCTACACCGAGCTGATTAATCCCGACGCGACCCAGCGACAGCAGGTGCTCATCGGTCGCGGGACGATCATTGGCATGGGCGCGCTGGTAACGGTGACCGCGTTCAACCCACCGGCGCTCATCGGCGAGCTGGTCGCCTACGCGTTCTCGCTGGCCGGCGTCGTCCTGTTCCCGATGTTCTTCCTCGGCCTCTGGTGGGAGAACACGAACCGTCAGGGCGCACTGGCCGGGATGGTGCTCGGCCTGCTCATCTGGATCACCTCGATTATCAACAGCGTCCTCCCGAGCTACATCGGCGCGCTCGGCGCAGCCGCTGGAGAAGGCGGCGCACTCGTCCCGATATACGCCCAGTACGTCCCACCGATCGGCGCTGCGCTGATCGGGACGCCGCTCGTGTTCATCGTCACTATCGCCGTCTCGCTGGCGACGCCCGAGCCACCGCTGGAGACGAAAAAGATGGTTCGACAGTGTCACAGCCCCGAACCGATGGGGCAACAGGAGACCGCCGCAGACGTCGTCGGCGACAGCACCAGTGGTAGTACCCCCGCGGACGATTAAACCCATGTACGACAATATCCTCGTTCCGACCGACGGCAGCGAAACCGCCGAAAACGCGGTCGATCAGGCGGTCGACATCGCCTCGAAATACGGCGCAACGGTCCACGCACTGTACGTCGTCGACGTCGACGCGACCAGCTACTCGCTGGGGACAGAACAGGTCGACCGCATCCGCCAAGGAAACCTGGCGGAGATGACCGATATAAAAGAAGACGCCGATGAGGCCACCGGCTACGTCCGCGACCGTGCCGCCGAACACGGCGTCGAGGTCGAAGAGCACATCACCGCCGGCGAACCGGCCCGCGCTATCCGAAAGTTCGTCGAGGACAACGACATCGACCTCGTCGTGATGGGGTCCCACGGCCGCTCGGGCCTCAAGCGCGTCATCCTTGGCAGCGTCACGGAGAAGGTGCTGCGCCGGACGCGGCTACCAGTACTCGTCGTCGACGTTCACGGCGAGACGGATATCGAGGCGTGACTAATGGGACAGCACCGACTCCGACCGTCATGGACGACACGAGGCCGCCGATGAGCGTCGTCGACACCCTCCGAAACCACGTGCGAGACCACAAGCGAGGCATGTTCGTCGACCTCGTGTTCGCTATCGCCTGGGTGACTGCTGTGAGCGTCATCTTCGACCTACTGTCGGCTCCCCAGTGGGCTTACTACCTGACGCTCGCCGCCGGCGTCGTCGCGTACTACGGCTTTTTCTGGTCGCTCGAGCTGGCGATGGAACAGCAGTAGGCCGGACTCCGTTTTCCGCGGCGGCGGCTCCATAGCTGGTTCACGGCACCCCTGTTAAACATACTCATTCGGTGGCCGAACCACCGCTTTACCCGTGCTATCCAAGCACCCCTCCATTCTCAAGCCAGGCGAATTTCTGCCCTGCCGGTAGTAATAATACCATGTAGGTGCATTGACTTTTTCGATGGCAGCAGACGCCGTGGAGTCAGCAATGATATACGAAAGTTCAACGGGAGAGTACTACAGTGGTCTCGACATCTGGATGCGCTTCGAGTCGGGGTTCTGGGAACCACACGATTGGAGTCAAGCGACGGGTGAGGAATGGGTCCAGACCGAGGCGGGTGAAGTTCTCACCCTGACGCCGGTCCCGGAGTCGGACCTCCCGGACGGGGTGTCGGTGACGGAAGCTGAGGACGTCGAGTACCTGCGTGAGTGAAAACGGCGAGACGGAAGCAGGGCACGAGTCCGACTGTACTGACTGGGCGACATCGGAACCCGACCACCGCTAGAGGCAAGCCACGCGTCGCAGTGGCGGTACCGCTCCACTGCCCCGGATCAGAATCGGTCCTCGCCCGACTTTTGTTGGCTCGGCGTCAGGGAAAATCGTTCTGTGGCGCGTAGCGCCTCTCTATTTCTCACTCATCGCCTCACTCGCCATATTCCGCCCCTGCGCGTTCAACGCGACCTCGGTCCGAACCCGGACCTCATCAACCGCACCAACATCGAGCAGTTTCTGATAGATTTCCTCGACCTCGTCGGGCGTTGTTCCGACGAAATCGGACATCTCAAACGGTGAAACACCGGAGTAGAGCGCCATCAACACCTGACTCTCCATCTCCGAGAGTTCGTAATCGTCCTCACGGCCCTCGATAACGCGGGTAAAGAGCGTCTTCAGCGCCCGCGTGTGGTGGTCCATCCCCGAGATGTGGGTTTCGACGCTACGGTCCTGATTGTCAGTGTGTTCGACCTCGATGACCTCCCGCTCCTGGCCCATCACGGTACTGGTCCCCGTTTCGATAGTTCCGACGTCCTCAATTTCGAATGACATGCTCTTGCCGCCGGGGAACTGGAGGCGGATGATGTCGTCATCCAGTTGAAACCGTGCCTTGCTCCACTCGGCGTCCTCCTGAACGACGCCGCCGACGACCGCTTGCTGTCGTGCGAGGATAACCTCACCCTGTAGCGTCGCGCGGACGTACTCCGTCTGGAAGTCGTCCAAGTTCGGGGTGTCGACGAGGAGGACGTTGTTGCCCACCTCCAGCGCGGTTGCGCCGCCGGTCCCACCGTCGGGAATCAGATCGTCAGGGTTCGACGGGAGGGTAATACTGGAGTGTGGGATCGGCTGTTTCGAGCCGTCTGTCGCCAGAATGAGTCGCTTGTTGGTGACGATGAGTCGACAGGAGCGCCACTTCGGGTCGGTCACCGTGTCACCGTCGCGGACGACGTACTGGAAGTCCCCCGACGTGTCGACTAGCTTGCGTTCGTCACCACTCATAGCCGCTG